>NZ_JAFLKV010000024.1 GCF_019163035.1 Sulfuricurvum sp. | reverse complement strand
TGATACCTGTTTGAGGATCAAGGATTTCGGCAATGATACCTGGAAGCGGGAATGTCGCACATGCAGGTTTGATCGGAGTTGCACCCGGCAATGGAGAGACGATATGTCCCCCTGTCTCAGTTTGCCAGTAGGTATCAACGATCGCACATTTGCTTCCGCCAACTGCCTCATAGTACCATTTCCATGCCGGTGGATCGATCGGTTCACCGACGGTTCCGAGGACTTTAAGAGAGCTAAGATCGTATTTAGCCGGCTCATCTTCACCCATTTTGTGCAATACACGAATCGCGGTCGGAGCGGTGTAGAATTGGTTGATTTTGTACTCTTCGACCATTTTCCACGGACGACCCGCATCCGGATAGGTCGGAACCCCTTCGAACATAATAGTGGTAGCACCCATCGCGAGTGGACCATAGACGATATAGGTGTGTCCGGTAATCCAGCCGACATCTGCCGTACACCAGTAGGTGTCGTTTTCTTTGACGTCAAATACCCATTCCATCGTCATTTGCGCCCAAAGGATATACCCCGCTGAGTTGTGCTGAACCCCTTTTGGTTTTCCTGTTGAACCTGAGGTGTAGAGGAGGAAAAGAGGATCTTCAGCGTCCATTACTTCGGCTTCACATACACTTGATTGGTATTTGATCAATTCGTTATACGAATAGTCGCGTCCCGCTACCCATGTGATATCTTCGTTGTTACGCTCAACCACGAGAACTTTTTGTACCGGAGACTTTTCATCGATGGCTTGGTCAACAACCGGTTTGAGCATGTACGGTTTGTCTTTACGGAATGCTCCATCAGCAGTAATAACGACTTTTGCCTCGGCATCTTCAATACGGTCTTTCAATGCTTCAGAAGAGAATCCGCCGAAAACAATTGAGTGGATTGCACCGATACGAGCACACGCGAGCATCGCATACGCCGCTTCAGGGATCATCGGCATATAGATAACGACGCGATCACCTTTTTTGACATGGAACTCATTTTTCAAAAGGTTTGCAAATTTATTGACGTTGTAATAAAGTTCAAGGTAAGTAATGATTTGTTTGTCACCACGGTCGCCTTCGAAAATGATCGCCGCTTTGTTTTTGCGTGAGCTAAGATGGCGGTCGATACATTGGTGTGCAACGTTGAGTTTACCGTTCACGAACCATTTATAAAACGGCGCGTTACTCTCATCGAGAACTTGAGTGTAAGGAGAGAACCAGTCGATTTTCTCTTTCGCGAAATGTCCCCAAAATCCTTCATAATCTTCATTTGCCCATGTTTGGAGATCATGGTATTCACACATATTTTTGATGCGGGCATTTTTAGCAAACTCGCGGTTCGGTTGAAAAGTTGGTTTTACGATATCACTCATAGTTAAGGCTCCTCAGTGTAATTTAGTGGTATTTTTTAATTTTATATAGACCATTGCGGTCATAATCGCATCATTCAATGCGTTGTGCTGTCCCATTCTCGGAATTTTTAAATCACGAAGAATAGTATCAAAGCGTAAATCAACATTTCCTTGAGGAATCAGCTCTATTTTTTTATCAAAATAGAG
>NZ_JAFLKV010000088.1 GCF_019163035.1 Sulfuricurvum sp. | reverse complement strand
TCGGAAACGGCTTTTTAACCGAGTTTCCCGATTTTGATTTCATCGTCGATGTCGGAACACGCGGGACGATGAGTCTGCGCGGACATGATAAAGTGGATGTGGCGATGATGGCGGGAGAATGGGTCGGTGGCGGCGGACATCCCAACGCGGCAGGCGGACGGATCCAAGGATTCAAAGAGCAATTTCGTTATGATAAAGTAAAACGTCAAATGGAAGATATGCTCGCCAACAAAGAGGCGATGCCCGGCAAACTCCCTCACAAAATCGAAGAGTAATTCAACCGTATGATCCAAATCAACAACCTCACTAAAAGCTACGGGACACGTGTCCTGTTTGAAAACCTCTCCCTCAAACTAAACGCCGGAAACAAAGTCGGATTCGTAGGACGCAACGGAACGGGAAAATCGACCCTCTTTAAAATCATCCTCGATGAAGAGCCTCACGATTCGGGAGAGATCATCATCCCGAAAAATTATCGTATTGGTACACTGCGCCAACACCTCCATTTTACCCATAAAACGGTGCGCGAAGAGTGTGCATCGGTTCTCACCGGAGATATGGAACATGAGGTCTATCGTGTAGAGAAAATCCTTTTCGGTCTGGGATTCACACAGGACGATTTGGAGAAAGACCCCCTCAGTTTCTCAGGAGGGTATCAAATCCGCCTCAACCTCGTCAAACTCCTCGTCACCGAACCAAACCTCCTCTTACTTGATGAGCCGACCAACTATCTCGACATTGTCTCTCTCCGCTGGCTCGCTTCGTTCATCAGGGCGTTCGAAGGGGAAGTGATCCTCATCACCCATGATCGCGATTTCATGGACTCAGTCACAACCCATACGATGGGGTTGCGCCGCCGCTGTGTCAGTATCATCAAAGGGAACAGCCACAAATATTATGAGATGATGGCAAGTGAAGACGAGCTGTATGAGAAAACCAAAATTAATCACGATAAGAAGCGTGCCGAGTTAGAGGATTTCGTCGCCCGCAACAAAGCCCGCGCTTCCACCGCAACCCTCGCTCAATCGAAACAAAAAGAGTTGGATAAAATGGGCATCATGGAGTCACTGGAGGGGGAGAAGGATTTATCCTTTTCCTTCTCTTATCGCCCTACCCCTGCCAAAGTGATTATGCAGGTAAAAGAGCTATCCTTCGGTTACACTAGCGATGAACTGCTGTTCCAAAAGCTCTCGTTTGCGTTGGAGGCGAAAAAGTGCCTCGCCATCATCGGGAAAAACGGCAAAGGGAAATCGACCCTTCTCAACACCCTCGCGGGAGTTTTGAAACCGAACGGTGAGATCATTTCCCACCCCTCCACCGCCATCGCCCACTTCGGTCAGACCAACATCGACCGACTGGATAAAAACCGAACCATCACCGAAGAGATCCAAAGCGCCGACAATACGTTGCAAAACGTCCGTATCCGTGGAATCTGCGGAACGATGATGTTCAGCGGTGACGATGCCGACAAAAAGATCTCTATCCTCTCAGGGGGGGAGCGCAGCCGCGTTATGCTGGGGAAAATCATCGCGACCCCCGCAAACCTCCTCTTTCTCGATGAGCCGACCAACCACCTCGATATGCAATCGATCGATTCGCTCTGCAATGCGCTGAAGCGGTTCGAGGGTTCGGTCGTCATCGTCACCCACTCCGAAATGCT
>NZ_JAFLKV010000126.1 GCF_019163035.1 Sulfuricurvum sp. | reverse complement strand
CCTCATCCCATGCGGCTACCTCCATCTTGTTTTGGGTGATGGTTCCTGTTTTATCGGTAGCGATCACCGTTACCGCCCCTAGATTCTCGATTACGGAGAGTCCGTTGACCAAAAACCCCTTCGATGCCATCCGCTGAGCGCCGAATGCCAATGCCAGCGTCACCGTCGGTAAAAGCCCCTCAGGGATCAGCGCGACCAAAACACCGAGGGCAAACAAAAAGGTTTTCCAAATCTCATTCTCACCCAATCCCGACAAAGCGATCAGACTCCCCGCAATCAGCGTAGAGGTTAATGCGACCACCTTTGAGATATGGGCTATCTCTTTGTTCAGATGGCTCTCCCCCGCATCCACCCGCTGTGTCAATGCGGCAATGGTTCCGTATCGACTCTCTTTTCCCGTCGCGAAAACCAATCCTTGTGCTTCCCCTTTGACCACATACGTCCCGGAATAGAGGATATTTTTGGGATGGTCGCTCCCAATCACATCGGCGGAGACAAGCTCGCTCTCACCGCTCAGGGCACTCTCATTGACCCATACATCGAGGGCATGGATCAGATACATATCGGCGGGAACCTTGTCCCCCTCATGCAAGATAACGATATCACCCGCTACCAGCTCTTCGGCAACAATCACCCGCTCTGCTCCCGCTCTACGCACACTCACTTTGAGCGGGAGCATATTTCGCAGTGCCTCCAAACTTTTTTCGGTTCGGTACTCCTGATAAAAACCGAATCCTCCGTTTAGGACAATGACGATAACGATTGCCCACCCGATAGGGAGCATATTGGAAGCGGGGTCGATATGGGCGATCACAAAACTAATAACAGCGGCAGCCCACAACAACAGGGCAAAAAAATGGGTGAATTGCTCAGCTAA
Source organism: Sulfuricurvum sp. (assembly GCF_019163035.1). Taxonomy (GTDB): domain Bacteria; phylum Campylobacterota; class Campylobacteria; order Campylobacterales; family Sulfurimonadaceae; genus Sulfuricurvum. The sequence goes on along the minus strand of NZ_JAFLKV010000126.1, from coordinate 978 downwards.
TTTTCTGTACCACGGTGCGGTAGGGATGGTAGTAAGGGTATTACGACCGTGCCGAAGTTCTCTTTTTGCCGCCTCTTCATCGCTTAACCCCTCTTCTGAGGAATCGTATGCTGAAAATAGTTCTGAGGGGGTTGTTATTTTCATAGATTAGTGCCAAATCCCTTCGATAGAGGTACCGCAATAGGGGCACGTATTCAAATTTTCGAGACGGTTGGTGACGTATTGTCCGATATGACCTTGACGCTCTATAACCATTTTATGACAGCTCGGACAATAGGTCGATTCGCGTGACACATCATCGATATTTCCGACATAGACGTATTTCAATCCCGCCTCTTTTCCGATTTCATAAGCACGTCTAAGCGTTGAAGCAGGGGTTCGGGGGATATTCGTCATCTTGTACATCGGATGAAAGGCACTGATATGCCACGGCATCGAGGGATCAACCGAGGCTTGAAACTCTGCAATGGAGCGTATCTCCTCCTCCGAATCATTGAGTCCAGGGATCAGGAGGGTTGTTGTCTCGATCCATATCCCTTTGCTATGGGCGTATTCGATAGTGTCTAACATGGGCTTGAAGGATGCTCCGCAAATATCTTTGTAAAACGACTGACTATATGATTTAATATCAATATTCATCCCGTCCAAATACGGTGCTATCGTATCAATCGATTTGTGGGTCTCATAACCACTGGTGACGTAGATATTTTTCAATCCCGCTTCGTGAGCGAGTTTAGCGGTGTCATAGGTATACTCGAAAAAAACGACCGGCTCATTGTAGGTGTAGGCGATGCTTTTGCATCCGTGTTCGAGTGCCAAGGCTACGGCATCTTTAGGTGAGAGGGGACGTCCGATGATTTCATGATGATGTTCTTTTGGGTATTGGGAGATATCTGCGTTTTGACAAAATTTGCATGAGAAATTGCACCCGATGGTACCGAACGAAAAAACGCTCGTATCGGGTAAAAAATGAAACAT
>NZ_JAFLKV010000010.1 GCF_019163035.1 Sulfuricurvum sp. | reverse complement strand
TGTATGTTTGACTAAATATCGACCCAGTTTTTTTAAACGCTGATCGAGTGAACACTGTTTTGATTCAGACTCAAAAAGAGGGAGAATACACTCCGTTTTTCCCATAGGGGTGATGACACGGCTTCCACCCCAAAAACCTAACCCGTCTTCAAACCCAACGCGATTGACGAAAACGACGTAGTTATGGCTGAGCAATGCGGTGGACTTGAGCAAAGAATCCCATTGTGCTTCGATGCTAATCCCCTCGTCGCTAAAATCGCGTGCAGGAGAGGCAGCCAAAACATAAACGATCTCAGCTTCCGATGCGGCGATTGCTGCAATGCTCTCCGCTCGCCAGAGATCTTCGCAGATCACCATCACGGCATTACCATGGGGTGTATGAAACGATGTTATATGTTCGCCCGCACAAAAATAACGCCCCTCTTCGAACATCCCGTAGGTTGGAAGATAATTTTTATGATGTACATGGAGAAGTGCACCTTTGGAATAATATAACGCACTGTTATAGACGTTGCCATTATCCCATAATGCCGCACCGACGACAATATCGCAGTGTTTGCTCGCGTGTGCCAAATCACTTAACTCTTCAATCTTCCATGCATCTTCATAAAGCTTGTCTTGGAGCAGATACCCACTCAGAGACAGCTCAGGAAAAACGACCACATCCGCGTCTTTATTTACTTCAATCAGTGCTAACACTTCACCCAAATTGGTACGATTGAGTTTCGGCGCGGATTGGATTAGGGCGACTTTCATGAGAGTGCTTCACAAACCTTGGTGAGTGATTCCATATCGGAAATACCCACAGTCTCAACATCAGGGGCATTACGTTTATTCAGCCCTTTAAGAACCGCACCGTTACCGAATTCGATCATCATATCAATCCCTGAAGCAATGGCTTCAATCGATTGTTTGTATTTTACCGGTTGGATCAACTGAACTTTGAGACGCTCTATCGCCTCTTCTTTCGTCGAATATCCCTGTGTCGTAGCGTTTGAAATGATCGGTGCGCTGAAACACTCACTGACCATTGCTTCCATCGCTTCCCCTAAGGGCTCCATCGCACTTGAGAGGAGCGGACAGTGGCTTGCAATCGACATATTCAGGAGCAATGCCCGCTTGGCACCCGCTTCTTTAAATACGCTTTCCATCGCTTGCAGATCTTCTTTGATCCCTGCTACCACAAGCTGACCCGTTTGATTATAGTTAGCCGGCCAAACCTTTTTACCCTCATCGTTCGCTTTTGCACAAAGTTCTTCGACAACTGCATCATCCAGACCTAAAATAGCCATCATCCCCGCATTTATACTCTCACATGCCTGAGACATTAGTTTTCCACGCTTATGGACAAGCTCAACAGCATCGACATAATCGATAGCGCCCGATGCACAAAGAGCACTAAACTCACCCAAAGAGTGACCCAAGAACATTACCGCTTCAGTAGGACGTGCTTCTTGAAAGAGTTTGTAAGCAATCATCGAAATCAGTAAAATAGCAGGCTGAGTATATTCAGTTTGATCGAGTTGGGTGTTTTCTTCAAATAAAAGTTTGGTAAAATCAACGCCTATACGTTCTCCCGCTTTTTGAAACATCTCGCGCGCTAACGGAGAATTTTCATAAAATGATTTTCCCATACCGATCGTTTGTGATCCCTGACCTGGGAAAATCATCGCAATTTTTTTGGACATTAATGTTCCTTGGTTTCTAAATTATAGTCTGAATGATCCGCAATTTTTTTACGCAGCGTGTTTCGGTTCAGCCCTAGTCGCTCTGATAGCTGTAACTGTGATTTAAACCGTTTGATTCCTGAGCGGATAAGGGGAACTTCATAGAGATGGAGAAACGTACGATAATCGTTATTACTCCCGAGTTTTCCCTCTAAATAGTGTTCCATAATCTCCATCAAATCATTCTCATTGATACTGTCAA
>NZ_JAFLKV010000139.1 GCF_019163035.1 Sulfuricurvum sp. | reverse complement strand
TCTTTGATCAAAGCGTTCATTATGTCAAAGAGATTTCGACTTGCTTCTTCCATCGTTTTAAAATTTTCAACAATAACTGCTTGGTTTTCTACGGTTTTATCTTCGGTTTTAATGAATTCTATATTTTTCAATACAGCATTATGGACCGTAGCATGAGGATTTTCTACTTTGCTATAACTTGCAAGATTGAAGAATCTCTCTTTTCCGATACCCGTTTCATACCATTTACCCAATCTGCAATTATGATGATCGCTAAAGGTAGTAGATTCTTTTGCGTGTGTAATACTTTTATAGGCATTCGTTTTAAATAAAATATGGTCGATTTTTGCCAAGGTAATAAAGGTTGTATTTTCAATCGCCATTGTTTGCTGAGCAGTGCTAATAGCATCTTCGTTAAACGTATGTAAAGTACGTCTGAACATTTGTATTGCTTCACTTGACTCATTGGCAATGCTACTCATCCCCTCAGAATTATCATGTATTGAATTTGTCTCTTGGCTGAGTGTTTGAACAACGATACTGATTTCCCCTGTTGCTTTTTGGGTTCTCTCCGCCAGTTTACGAACTTCATCTGCAACGACTGCAAACCCGCGTCCGTGTTCACCGGCACGTGCCGCTTCGATCGCTGCATTAAGAGCAAGAAGATTCGTCTGATCGGCAATGTCTTTAATGAGATTAACCACCAGGTTAATTTCATTTGTTTTTTCATTTAACGAATTAATAGCCTCTACCGAAGTTTGAACAAGTTCAATAAGCTTATCAAGCTTTTCAATAATAGTTTCTAGTTCATTAACAGTCTCGGATGAGTTTTTTGATGTGACTTGACTGATTTTTGTAATATCATTTAATCGAAGAATAGTATTTTGCAGATCGCTTTGTATGACATCAAGACCTCCGCCACTTGACGCAATTTCTGCAATTTGACTATTAAGAACCGATTTTTGGATGTGATCATGACTTGTTTGCATCGCGTCTATAGCTTTATTAACAAATGCACTGGATGATTTAAATTCCCCTTGAAGCCCCTGACCGAGAATACGTCGATGAAACTGTTCTTGGCTTGAAGCTTCAACGCCTGCACTGATCTCTCGGATAAACACTTCCATTTGATCGAGTAGATTGTTGGTATTCCAACAAAGATGATTAAGTTCACCATGATCATTAATACGGGTGATACGATTTTCTAAATACCCTTTTTCAGCTAGATCGATGACAGATGCAACTTCATGAATCGTTTTTTGCGCCGCTCGTATGTTGATAAACACAAACCACGCAAGAGCAAAGTTAGCGATATTTAAAAGTCGTATCCAGCTCCAACCGTATAAAACTACCTCAATGATTAGGGCAACAACAAATAGCGCAATCGAAATGATATTGGCGTATTGAACTTTAGATAGAGAGGATAAATTTGTCATAAGTCAATCCTTTGTCTTTTAAAATTTGATTTAATGCTGATTCAGAAGCGTTTATACCACCGATTTTTTCTTTTTGTAGTAAAGACGCATAGAGAGGTTTAATAACATTTAGTGCTTTTTGTGAGGGTTTTCGTCGAACCGAATGGTAATTGGTAATTTTTCGATTCGTATCATACGATGGAGTAACATGGGCAAATACCCAATAATAATCACCATTTTTTGCTTTATTGTTTACATAAGCAAAAATCTCTTTTCCCTTTTTCAGTTCACTCCACAATAACTTGAAAACAACCGCCGGCATATCGTGATGACGGATGATGTTATGCGGTTGACCGAGAAGTTCCTCTTCATTATAACCCGACATCTGTATAAAAAGGGAATTACCATAGGTTATTTTTCCATTTAAATCCGTTTTTGAAACAATGAATTCATTATCTCCGAATGTTATTTCTTGATTTGCCATTTAATATTCCATCTTAAATTTTTTGTTTTTTACAACCATTACACTAAACCGCTGTTCAGCGATTTGGATTGCTTTCTTTTC
>NZ_JAFLKV010000013.1 GCF_019163035.1 Sulfuricurvum sp. | reverse complement strand
AGATTCTACTTCAAAATTTTGCTCTTTTAATTTTTCGGTAAAATAGAAACCATCTTGTATATTAACACCCACAGTAACAAATTTGCTTGCTATATACGGGATATTTTTTATATTTGCGCCCTCATTTAACTCTCTATCCGAAAAATTGATTTTGTTTTCAATTCCAATATCATTCAAAGTCGTTTTATAAGAGGCCTGTGAGAAGAAGTAGGAGTTAATATGCTCTTTAGGACTCGTCGGAATCGGGTCTAGATTCTCTTCAAATCCGTAGAAATTTCCATACACACTCCGTTTGTATCGTGTTAAAAATTCAAACCGGCCATTAACGGCTTTAAACCCAATGGAAAAATCTTTCATTTTTTCATCGGTACCATCTTTGCTCTCATCCACCGGAAGTGATTTATTATTTCGAGCTATGTAGCCATCGACAAATATTTTCCAGTTGTTTGAAAGAGTATAGAGGTTTGTTCCGGCAGTGAGTGTTTTATAGCTTCCGCTTCCGAGAAAAATTTTATTCTCTTCTTTTGAGTTTCCGAGTTTGGTGATAATATTGACAGTTCCGTAAAATGCACCGGAACCTTGAGTGGTAGAGTTCGGTCCGCGAAGTACCTCGATTCTATCGACCAGCTGTATGGGGAAATCCATATAAAAGTCACTTGATCCTGAGACTTCATTGTTGATCCCAACCCCATCTATAAGGATTTTGATTCTGTCGGAGAGATAAGCATTTGGGCTTTTAAACCCTCGAACCGTAGCCATCTTATAGCCCATGGGACTGAGCTGCATCTGGATACCCGGAAGCATCCCTAACGCTTCACCCACGTTTTGGATACCGGCATCGATATACGTTTGTCCATCGACAATACTCACAACCGAGGGCATATAATCCACATTGAGAGACTTTTTTGTTGCTAAAGCACTTGCATTTTCTAAAAGAGTCTCAAAATCACTGATTTCTCCAGTTTCATTACCATACAAACCTGTAAGTAAAGGGAATAGCATGGCAGATAAGAGAACTTTTTTTGTCATTCAAACGGCCTTCTGCTTACCCCTAGATATTATTTATATTTTACACATTTTTTTATATTTCTTTAGTTAAACTGACTATAGAAACTCTCAGGTGTTACCATATCGGAAGTAAAGTAGTTTAAGGGATTGGAAAAATTGATAAAACGTTTTTTATTTTTGTCGATTGTTTGTCAGATTTTTTATGCTAATTCCCTTTTCGCATCCGTGTATGATGATGATGTTTTGGAAATTTTTTCTAAAATCATGCCTCGCTTTGTTTTAATGAGTTCACAGAAAAAAAATATCCAGAATCAGATGGAAGTCTGTATTTTGTATGATAAATTAGATGAAAGATCAGCAGTATCATTAATTGAAAAAATCCAAAACAGTTATCCAAATGGGATTAAAAACTACCCTATCAAACTTATAAAAAGTGATTATGGAAGTATTGACAAATGTCGAAAAAGCCAGCTTGCTTTTATGTTTGATTCAGATGATTCCACTATCAATAATTCGATTCGTTTTCTTAATAGTTATTCGATATTAACGGTTGCATATGACGCTAAATACCTTGGTAAAGGGGTTGATGCAACACTGTTTTTAGGTAGAAAAGTAATGCCCTATATCAATATCAATGCTTTGCAACACAGCGGTATAGAACTCGACAATACATTGGTTCAAATATCCAAGATCTATATGAAAGGGGATGATAAGTAATGCGCCGTATGAGTATTGAAGTCAAAATGATTGCAGGTGCTATTTTCTTTGCACTCTTGCTGGTTGCATTGGAGAGGTATGAATTTTCACATAATGTAGAAGAACAATTTATAGAGTCTAAAAAAGGGAAAAACCAATTATTGATTGATACGGTTTCTCCCATACTCGGATTGAATATTTCATTGGGATTGGATAGTGCTAATCAGGAATATTTAAATAGAATCGTTAAACAAAATTCTGATTTGATGAGTTTTGAACTA
>NZ_JAFLKV010000032.1 GCF_019163035.1 Sulfuricurvum sp. | reverse complement strand
GATTTTTACCTTGATAAAAGCTCCTCTTGATGAGCAAAAAGTGGGGTACCACATTCATGAGGGATATGCGTATCAAGTAGTGGCTCTTCCGGAGGGGCGTTATTTCGATGCATCGTATCTAGTCGTCGGAGGGACAATATCGTATGCACGGATCTATCAGGATGTGGTGATGATCTTGCTCGGGGTTGCCGCGCTGTTTTTTGTCCTCTCCCTCTTTTTCTTGGATCGGTTTGCATTGCCGTTTCAGCGCCTCAATAAACGGTTGGATCAGTTTATCAAAGATTCGATGCACGAGATCAATACCCCCCTTTCCATTATCAACGTCAATATCGACCTCTACCATCGTGCCAATCCGAGTAACAAATATCTGCAACGGATCAAAGCGGCGACGAAAACCCTCTCCACCCTCTATAATGATATGGATTATCTTATCAAAAACGAGCGACTCTCGTTTGAATACGAGCCTATCGATTTTAGCCGATTTTTGAGGGAGCGGTGTGACTATTTTCATGAAGTGGCGGCATTGAAAAACATTACGATTGAACCGAGTATCGAGGAGAAAATCGAGATCGTGTTTAATCCGACCCAATTACAGCGTATTATCGATAATAACCTCTCCAATGCAATCAAGTACTCGAATGAAGAGGGGAAAATCGAAGTGATATTGGAACGCAATCCTGAGAGCTGTATTCTTCGCTTTCGCGATGACGGTGTCGGTATCGAAGATGTGGGACGCATATTTGAGCGCTACTATCGTGAGAATCAGGACAAAGGGGGATTCGGTATCGGGCTGAATATCGTCAAATCGATTATCGATAAAGCCGGAATCGAACTTCAAATCAATTCAGTTTACGGAAAAGGGAGTACGTTTACCTATACTTTTTATCCTCCTCTTTGTACATCCGCTTAATTTCAAAATTTTTACATAAATTTTACACTCCTGTCCTACAATGTTCCTCGAAAACCAAATAGAGGAGAGCCAATGCGAAAAGTAATCATGCTCGGTCTTGCTACTTTTTTAAGTGCAGCCGATTTATCGCAGGTGATTGAAAGTCCGGATGCGACGGCTATCTTGAAAAAAGATGCCCTTCCTGTAGCCAAACTATATACGATGCCCCAGGGGTGTGTTAGCGATGATAAAGCTGCCATCGCTCGTGGACAATACATTTTTCATAATCTAAACGGGAAAGATGCCAAAGAGAATCCACCCGAAGGGCTTACCCGATTACTAGCGGATGGAAAACCTAAACAAATGGGTAACTGTGTCGCCTGTCACAATATCGAGGGGGCAAAAGGGTACGGTAATATCGGACCTGATTTGAGTAAATACAAAGAACTTTATATGGACAGCGGTGTACGCAATCCTCAGTTCGTGTATCAAAAAATTTCCGATCCTCGTATCGATAATCCGAAATCAGCGATGACGGTTAATTTGGCAAATGGTTTAATGAACGAGCGTGAAGTGTGTGATTTGGTATCCTACATCACAGCAGTCAAAAAGTAAATTCAAGGAGTATTCAGATGGAAAGAAGATCATTTTTAAAAGGTTTTGGAGCAGCGGCGGCGTGTGCGGTAGCACTCCCTCAAATAGCAAGTGCGGCTGAGGAGAAAAAGTCAGCAGGCCCCAATGAGATGAACTATGAGACGGCGGTAGCGGCGATTACCGGCGGTAAAGCGTTGGTCGCATCGAGCAAAGTAAAAATGGAAGCCCCTGAAATCGCTGAAAACGGTGCAGTTGTTCCGGTAAAAATCAGTGTTGATAGCCCGATGAGTGCTAAAGATTACGTTAAAGCGATCCACGTATTGGCATCTAAAAACGGAAATGTTCGTTGTGCAAACATCTATTTGACCCCTGCTAACGGTGAAGCGTATTTCGGAACGCGTGTTAAACTCGGCGGAACTCAAGATGTTGTCGCTATCGCTGAGATGAGTGATGGAACGTTCCTCACCGCGAAACAAAACGTCAAAGTAACCATCGGCGGATGTGGTTGATTTGATCAACCTTTTAGCATAATTAACAAAGATAATAAGGACCTATATTATGAAAACATTGATCAAAATCAAACCAAAA
>NZ_JAFLKV010000124.1 GCF_019163035.1 Sulfuricurvum sp. | reverse complement strand
TATTGCACGATGTTCCCGCTATCGCAATATCGCAAGTGATGGATTTTACCCAGCCCGTCGGTGATTTCGTGTTGGCAAAAAAAGCGATTCGCCATCTGGTACAAAAAGTGTTAGAGGGAGAATTTCCCCTGCGAGAGCGGGAGTTTTTAAACGTCAATATTCCCCATGATGTTGAGACGTTAGAGTTTGCTGTCACCTACGCAGGGTATCGCTATTATGCCAACGATGCTCACCTACACCGTAACCCACGAGGGATGGAGTACTACTGGCTTGGGCTTCATCCATTGGAGTATAAACCGCGTGAAAAACGGAGTGCATTGTGCGATTTCGAAGCGATTGAAGCGGGAAAAGTCTCTCTCACCCCGATCAAACTTGATATGAGTGCCTATAAATCGATGGGACAATTACGGGAGTGGCTTTGAGAAACGTTCGGACAAAGTTGATTTTCGGCGAAGAGGCTTTTGAGAAGCTTCAAAATGCTCGTATTCTCCTCCTCGGTGTCGGTGGTGTCGGGAGCTTTTGTTTGGATTGTCTCTACCGATCCGGTGTGCGCGACATCACGATCATCGATTTTGACCGCTACGACGTGAGCAACCAAAACCGCCAGATGCATTCGGAGAATCACGAGGGGGAACTGAAAGTCGAAGCCCTCAAAACCCATTATCCCGAAGTGATAGCTATCAGCGATAAGATCACTCCCGAATGGGTTGAGGCGTTTGATTTTGAGCCATACGATCTGATCCTCGACGCGATAGACGATATGTGGGCAAAGATTGCCCTTATCCAAAAATGCTATCCGAAACTCATCTCTGCCGTCGGTTCAGCGAAACGACTTGATCCGACCAAAGTTGAAGTACGTTCCATCTGGAAAACGGAAGGAGACCCTTTTGCCTCAAAACTCCGAAATGAACTTCGCAAGCGAAAGTTCAAAGGTGATTTTAGCTGTATCTGCTCCTCCGAACTCCCTCTTATCAAAGAAAAAGGGAGTTTTGTCGGGGTTACGGGAGCCTTTGGTCTGGCGATGTGTTCGCTGGCATTACGGAGAATAGGGGGTATATAATGGAAAAAAACATATCAAATGATCAAATTTATAAAACTTCACTCTATGGACGTTTTGGCTATTTTATTATGATATTTCCTTTTTTGATAGTCAGTATAATGTTTATGATGGGCGGGTATGAACAAATTACATCATTCAAAGATATATATGAAATCTTAACAGGTATTTTTTTAATGTTATTGGGATTAGGATTTGCGATTGTAGTGCTTAGAAATTTATACTTTATATTTTATTTTGGAAAACGTTTTGTTTTGAAGAATGATCAACTGGAATATTACGGTTTTTTTCGGAAAATAAAAATAAAATGGGACGATATTAAAAAAGTATCTACAAATCATAGTCTTAAAGCGTATGTATTGCTTGCTATTACTACACATAGTAATAAACGTGGTTATAGTATGGATGTATCAGGATTAAAACCGAATTATTCTATTTTAGTTAATGAGATCGAAAAACGACGAAATGGTAATTTTAATGCTACAATAAATCAAAATAATCCGAAGGAGTTATGATGTTATCCATACAGCTTAATAACCCTGAACTCGAAAGCTTCATTCAAAACGAATATAGAGGTGATGAGAGCAGTCTCATGCGACAGTTCGTTGAATTTTTGCGATTTCAAAAGATCAAAAGTGAAGTAAAAACATCGATTGAAGAACTCGACCGTGATGAATTCATCGGGATTGACGAAGCGTTTGATATGGCTACTGCAAAGTATGTTAAACATTAAAACGGTCGTATTCTCTAAAAAAGCTACCTATCGATTAACCAAAATCACCGATTTTATCTACATGCAAAGCCAATCCGAATCTATCACACTTGCCTATATGTCGAGATTAAAGGAATATATTTACAATATTCTTATGCAATTTCCAGAATCGGGGCGTAAAGCCGAAGAGTATGGTAAAAATATCCGAAAACTCGTGTATCAAGGGTATTCGATTTTGTATCGAATCAATGAGCCTAAAGAACGAGTTGAGATTGTTAATATATTTCGAGAAAATTTGCCGTAAATAATCGTTGTAACCTTTTCGTGACGTGAGCGTTTTATACTCTCCATTATGGAACCTCTACACCCCCTCTATCATCACTATCTTG
>NZ_JAFLKV010000076.1 GCF_019163035.1 Sulfuricurvum sp. | reverse complement strand
ATGATCTATTTTTACGGCGAAGGTGTTGAAAAAGATATTCCTCAAGCGATGGAATGGTGGAAAAAAGCGATGAAAAATGGTCATGTTGACGCCGCCTATCGACTGAGTGAAATCTCCACATCGACCAAAACAACATTTTAATATGCTACAATGTAACAAAATTTTAGGATAATTTTAGTTCTATAAAGTTATCTCCTGATAGGAACTTTCCCATGGTAGAGAAACTAACTCAAACACTAAAAAATTTTGATTATCGTCTAAACCGTTATCAAATTCATTATAGTGTCGCTATGTGGCATTGTCCAGAAGAGATAGATATTAGCATCTTATCCAAATGTATCCGCACAACAGATCGTTTAATTTGTCTAAACGAGTATAACTATGCAATTGTTTTTGACTATACTAACCCAGAATCGGGACTACATGCTGCCAATAATCTTTTAAAACATTTTAAATCTACCTACTCCTCAGTACCTCTGTTTTGTTCTATTGTTAATTCCAGTCAATACGAGAGTGTTAGCAGCATGATTCCAGAACTATTCACTCAACTCAACAAATCCATTGAAAATAACCAAATGGCAATAAGCAGTTAATGATGCTTAACACTTTAAACCAACAACGTCTACACTATCAAGAGACCCTAATTAAAACTTCTGCAGATTATCACTACCGATTTAACCGATACAAAACTAAATATTCGGTTGCTCTAGCTTATATTTCAGAAGAAAACGGTGATTTGAGCAGTTGTGGAGAACATCTGCGAGAAAGCGATACTATTATTTTTTTTCAACCCAATTTTTGCGGGATAGTTTTTGATAATACGAACGATGAAGAGGGGATAAAAGCAGCCAATAATATTCTATCCCGCGTTCAAAATCTTTTTTTTGCGAAACATTTTTATATGGCGACTATTACCGCTACTGCCGAGCAAAGTGAGTTTCAGATGATTCACGACTTATTTGATCTTATTGCGTATGCGCTAGAACACAATATGGATAATCTAGTTGTTGATGCCTCACAAATAATCCAACACAAACAATCGCTCTAAGAAGCTAAAACTCGTCCAATACTATAACGCATATCCTCATCGAGACTATCCATATTCCCGAGCATCCAGGTAAGATACCCTTTGTCCGATTCGGCAATCTCTAAGAGTGTTTTCCCTTTGTATTTCCCAAATTTGAGCGCTCTGGTATAAAAAACAGGAGTTTGGGTTAACTCGACCATTTTATCGATAGGATTTGCCCCCTGAAAGCGCTCTTGTAACCGTTTGCGTAATTCAGTCAAAAAAAGTTTCAATACCAAAACATCCCCGATAGCATCATGCGCTTTGACAACGATCCCAAGTGCATCTGCTTCAGCTTGTTCGATTTTATACAGTCCAAAGCGATAGCGAAAATACTGTAACCGATGAGCTTCTTCATCATCGAACAAATGACGTGCACATCGTAGTGTGTCAATTAGACGCATTTTCGAAGTGAAACTCTCTTTGGAGAGCATCCCCAAATCAAATGGCGCATTATGGATGATAAGAACATTATCAGGAGTATTGAGTTCACACAATGTTTTATAGGCTGACGTCTCAATACACGGCGGCTTCCCCTCAATCATATCAGGTGTTATACCGTGTACTTCCATCGCTCCGTATCCAATAGGGAGTGGTGCAGAACAAAGATCATTATAAACTTCGACATTTTTACCGTCCAAAATCAAAAATCCAAGTTGAATAATACGGTCTTCCTCACCTGCGCCAGTTGTCTCAGTATCGAGTAAAATATATTTCGCCATTAATACTGGTTATCTTCATCTTCGAGATCGAATTCATCATAATCGTCTTCGTCCTCATCCTCTTCATCATCGTAGAGATCATCCTCTTCATCCCCTTCGCCTTCGCGCATAGAGGTGAGTTCTGTGTAGAGTTGTTCTGCCTCTTCTTCATCGATATCACCGCTGTTGAGCTCTGTAAGAAGTTCCTTGTATTCATCACGAAGGGCTTGCATATCCTCAAGTTGTGCACGTTCTTCAACGGTTGCATCTTTTTGCGATGCGATAGATTCGAAAATATCGTCAATATGTTCTTCAACATCAGGAATCAACTCATTTTGTATCAAATGTTTTAATTGTGTAATATAGGCCATTTTTAATCCTTATGACTTGTGATTTT
>NZ_JAFLKV010000029.1 GCF_019163035.1 Sulfuricurvum sp. | reverse complement strand
AAAATCGAGCGCGGCCGTTTAGTTGATGCTATGCAAGACAGCTATCCGTACATGCACGGTAAAAAATTCGCTATCTGGGGTGATCCTGACTTCCTTCTCGGAGCCGTTTCATTCTTGTTAGAGATGGGTGCTGAGCCGACTCACGTCCTTTGCCACAATGCACCAAACGGTTGGGAAGCTGAGATGAGAGCATTGCTCGATACGTCTCCGGCTAAAGACAGTTTGAATGTATGGGCGGGTAAAGACTTGTGGCACATGCGTTCACTCTTGTTTACTGAACCTGTCGATTTCATGATCGGTAACAGCTACGGTAAAGAGTTGATGCGCGACACTGGTACTCCGTTGATCTACATCGGATTCCCAATCTTCGACCGTCATCACCTACACCGTTACTCTATCAGCGGATACGATGGTGCGTTGAATCTTCTTACTTGGATCACGAACAAAGTTCTTGACCAATTGGATGAAGATACAAAACAAATCGCAACCACTGACTACTTCTTCGACCTCGTTCGCTAAAAACTTCCCCTCTTCGGGGAAACTAATTTCATTGATTCTCGTCACTTTCTCCCCTATGGGAGATTTTTTTGGTTGAGTCTTTTATAAAAGATTTAGTCAAACAAATAGGATGATTTATGGCTAGCGTGCAAGATAAACTAAAAGCAGAACTGATGGTTGAAATGTATACGAGTATCGACCGTATTTATGACTCCATAGAGCAGCATTTTGAACTCGATGAGACACGTCGGGATAATGTTATTCAGTCTCTTAATACGCTCAAAGATGAGCTTTATTTTGTGGTACAAACCACACCGCTTTCGTGATTATTTCTTACTAACTTTATTGTGATACATAGCTTTATCGGCTTTTTCAATGATAGTGTCTATATTAGCACCTTTAATAAATAGAGCCATTCCATAAGAGAAGTTAATTTTAAATGAATTTTCTTCAAGTTTGAAATGAGTCTTTTTGCAATAATTCAAGATAGCTTCCATTTTAGCTGTAATCTCATCTGTGGATATTTTTGAATCGAATATGATGACAAATTCATCTCCACCGTAGCGAACGACTCTTCCACCAGTCTCTTTGAGTTTGAGTGCAATGTGTATTAGAACCTTATCTCCTACAATATGTCCGTAGGTATCATTGATATGTTTGAATTTATTCAGATCAACCATCACCAAAGTGCCGCTATCACGAATCGAGATATGATCGGTATTGCACAGGGTATCTTCAAACCATTTTCGGTTATAACTTTTGGTTAAGCCATCTTCATAGACGATTTTTTGGAGATCATGTATCTCTTCTTGGAGTTGTTTTGTTTCTTGATATATTATCTCTAATAATTTTTTATCTTCATGTTCAATCGCCCCTATGGCTTCATCGGTACATTTGGCGAGGGTAATGAGATGGCGAACCATTTTTTCATCGAGCATTTCAGAACTGAGTACTTGGTCGGGTTTAAGTTCGACTTGATGCGAACGTGCTTTTTCACTATAAATGCGATTATATTCGGCGGGGAAAACAATATTTAATTTTTGAATGCTCTCTTTGACTTCGTTGGTAATATCAATATGTTCTTTGTATAAATCGCTCATGCTCTGCCTTATCTATTGTTGTTTATATGATTGTTCAATCTGTGCAATACTCATCGGTCTAAAATAATAATACCCTTGAATAGAATCGATACCGTTTAAGCGTAAAAATTCTAGTTCTTCGAGAGTCTCAACCCCTTCAGCGATTGTTGTCATCCCTAGTCCTTTTGCGAGATCAATAATGGTTTTAACAATGGTTTGATTTTTAGGTTCCATTGTGATATTTCGTATAAAGGAGATATCGATTTTGAGTTTGTCGATTGGGAGATGTTTGAGATACGAAAGAGAAGAATATCCGGTACCGAAATCATCGATGGAGATTTTAAACCCTTTGCTTTTGATCACACCCAATAGTGCGATTATTTTTTCAGGGTATTCGAGAATAGAGCTTTCGGTAATTTCCAACTCAATCCATTCTGGATTGCATTGTGTTTCTTGGATGATACGATCGAGTGTTGTGATAAAATCGATATGGGTAAGTTGACGTGCTGAAACATTGATAGCGATGCGTCCGTGCAATATTCCCATAGACGACCATCGAGCAGAACTCTGACATCCTTGATACAAGACAAACTCACCTACTTCGAGAATCAATCCACTCTCTTCCGCGATCGGAATAAAGAGTGATGGCGGAATCATCCCCTCTAATGTAGGCCAACGTAACAGTGCTTCTGC
>NZ_JAFLKV010000109.1 GCF_019163035.1 Sulfuricurvum sp. | reverse complement strand
ATCACCATCAAAAAGATTTCCCACACTTTGACGATGCGAGCGAGGCGTGCTTTATCGTATTTGTCGGCCAACTCTCCCGCTAATCCCGAAAAGAGGAAAAAGGGGAGGATAAAAACCGCCCCGATCAGCGGAGCGAGGAGGGCGGACGAGATCGAAGTCCACTCGGCGGCTTGAAAAGTGAGGAGCACCGCGAGGGTATTTTTAAAGAGGTTGTCGTTAAACGCCCCTAAAAACTGGGTTCCGAACAACGGGGCAAAACGGTGTGTTTTGAGCAGATAGAGTGGACTGCTCATACGTCTGCCGCCATTGTTTTGAGGGTGACATAGTCGGTTTTACCTGTACCCAAAACAGGGATGGCATCGACATAAACGATTTTTTTAGGGACGGCGATTTCAGGATATCCCCCTGAGCGTGCGGCTTGTTGGAGGGTATCTCGTTTAAGCTCTTTGTCGGTCGTAAAGAGGACGAGTGCTTCCCCTCTGGACTCATCGCTTTGGGACGATGTGGCATGAAAATGGCTCCCCGATGCAGTGAGGGCGAGTTTCTCGACCGATTCGAGCGAGATCATCTCCCCCGCGATTTTAGCGAACCGTTTTACCCGTCCCGCAATTCGGACAAATCCCTCATCATCGATGGTGACGATATCTCCCGTATCGTACCACCCCTCACCCGCCTCAGAGGTTGGTTTTTCTAAAAATCCCGGTCGTTCTGAGCGTAGATAGCCGCTCATTACATTGGCACCTTTGACGTGCAAAATTCCCCCCGCATCAATCCCCGGTACAGGGATGAGTTTCGTCTCTATTCCCGGTAAAATCTGCCCTACACTTCCGCTTCGGTATGCCATTGGGGTATTGACGGCAATAACGGGAGCCGTTTCGGTCGCCCCGTACCCCTCGAAAATCCGTATCCCGAATTTCTCAAACCACAGCTCTTTGACACTGGCTGAGAGCTTTTCTGCCCCAGCCACGACGTAGCGAAGACGGTAAAAATCGTACGGATGAGCGTGTGCGGCATAATGGTTCAAAAAGGTACTGGTTCCAAACAACACCGTGCAGGATCTATCATACGCGATCTCAGGGATAACCCGATAATGCAAAGGCGATGGGTACAAAAAGAGGCGTATTCCGCCCAAAATCGGCAATAGCGTCCCTGCGGTCAGTCCGAATGAGTGGAAAATTGGCAAGGCGTTAAGCACCTTATCCTCGGTCGAGAAATCGACGATGGCACGGATTTGGGCGATGTTCGCCAAAATCGCCTCATGGGAGAGAACCACCCCTTTGGGTTTCCCCTCAGAGCCTGAGGTGAAGAGGATAACGCACGCATCGTGCGGATCGGATTTAACCCGAACAGCGTTCGGGAAAAATCGCGCATATCCCATCAACCAGAGCTTATCCATTAAACCCATCTGAGCTTTGAGATCTTCGAGGTAGAGGAGTCGGACGTTTTTCAATGCACTTAGTTTTGCTTCGAGTTTGCCTTGTTCCACAAACGCTTTGGATGTAATAATCGTTTGGATCATTGCCCCCTCACACGCACTTTGCAATCCATCACTTCCTGCGGTAAAGTTGAGCATGGCAGGGGTTCGTCCAAACGCACTAAGCCCTAAAATCAGTGCCAGCGTAGGAACCGCTGTCGGCATCAACACCCCAACCGCTTCCCCACTTTGAGTATGTGGGATTAAAAGTCGTCCGAGACCGAGGGTCATCGTTAGGAGTTGACGATACGTGTATTCGATTTGTTTGGTGTCTTCGATGATCTCTCGTGACGCACCGTACACCGATACGGCATCGAGAAATGCTCCGTAGAGATCATTCGGTCGGCGTGATTCGAAAAGACATTTTTGCAACAGTGTCCGCATCGCTTCACCCGCTTTGGTTCGTCGCGCATGGCTACTTCCACCTTCACTTATGATGAGTCGCGTCGGGGTGCAGTAAGTGAGGGTAATACGGGGGAACCATCGTGTCGGATGATCACTTCCCATGCGCGATAGAGTACTAAACGTCGCCCCCTCGATAATCACGGGATGGATCGTTGCTTCCGTTTTGACCGTGACAAATGCCGAACCCTCATAAATTTTCATTAAACTCCCCGTAGTCGTGATCCGCCCCTCAGGGAAGATAACTACAGGACGACCACTCTCGACGAGACGGATGATCTGCTTGATCGCCATCGGATTGGCAGGATCGACGACGAGATACTCACCCAGAGAGAGAAATAACCGTACAAGAGGACGTTTGGCGATTTCGGTATTGACGACAAAAACGGGAGAGATCGGGAGAAACAACCCCAAAATCAACCCGTCCAAAAAAGATTGATGGTTGGCGATGATCACGGTATGATTCTCTTCGCGCTGAAACTCACCGACCACTTTCACCCGAAACAGCACTCGGATGATTACATATAAAATCGCTTTAATCATTGGGCGTTTCCTTGTAAATAGTTGAGTACATTTCC
>NZ_JAFLKV010000141.1 GCF_019163035.1 Sulfuricurvum sp. | reverse complement strand
CAATTCTCTAAATTCATTCAAGTCCGAGACATTCCAAGAATATAGCTATCACAGGGGTTATACGCCAAGCCCTTCCAGTTATAGCATAGGAAGGTAGCGCAGTCCTAAAGTTTAATTAAACTTACGCTACAGCGTAAGCAGGACGGTAATTAGTGTTGTTTGCGTTTAAGCAATTGTGAGCCGTATAACGGAGCTACTCAGTCCGGCGATGCAACCTAAACCTTCTTGATCCAGTCGAAGCCATGTCGCCCCCACGTAGATAACCGAAGTTAGGAAGGAATTATAGCGGATATTTAGAAAATGGGGGATGGATTCCCGATCAAGTCGGGAATGACGTTAGCTGTTGATGAGCGATTTGATAGTGCGGGTTATCTCACAACATTTTGCTATTTTTTGCGTATTGGAGAGGGTGTCGTCTAAGAGGACGTTGACGATTGCCGAACCGACAATGACACCGTCTGTTCCCTGCACTTTTTCACGGGCACTCTGTTCGTTTACACCGAAACCGACATAGACGGGGGTCTGCGTGTGACGTTTAATCATCTCTAGGATCGGAGCTAAATTTTCAGCTTTTCCGCTCCCCGTGATCCCCGCATAGGCGACGAGATAGATAAATTTGCGCGCTTCGGCGGTAATGAGTGCAATACGCTCTTCTCCATCGGTCGGAGCGACAAAAGTGATATTGGCTAATCCACGTGCTTCAAAAAGATTATAGTAGTTTTTTGCCTCTTCATACGGTACATCAGGGATGATCAAACCGTTTACGCCGATGCTCGCGGCTTTATCGAGCAACGCTTCCATTCCGTATTGGTAAAACGGATTGAAATACCCCATCCATAGGGTATCGATTTTAGGGGCAACAGCAGCGGAAATATCTAGCAAGTCGGCGAAACGGAACCCCGCTTCGAGGGCACGGTGGTTTGCCGCTTCGATCACGGGACCATCGGCGACGGGATCGGAAAACGGAACGCCGAGTTCTAAGGTATCGACACCGTTCTCGCCGAGCGCTAACGCTAAATCAACGGTAAAATTTTTATCAGGATATCCTGCGGTAATGTAAGCTACGAGGTGCTTCACTCTTTCTCCATATCGGGTAAAATTAAAAGGGAAAAGTGGACTTTGGTGAGATCATTGTCCATTTTAAAATCTTCTTGCCACTGCATAAACATATCAGCAACACTGATGAGCCACGTAATCGTCTCATCATTCACTTTCTTATCACGTGAGCGTAATTGTTCCAGTGCATCTTCGGTAAAAGCGGCTAAACGCATCATGGGTTCGATCTGCAAGTATCCCGAAGCCGATTTGATGTTATGGAAAATACGGAACAGCTCTTCGATACTTCGATGATATCGCTCCGGACTTCCCAAATCGACCATAAGACCTTCCATAATCTCCGTCATCATCGCGTAATGATCTAAAAATTCGTCAATGATTTCAAAGTCGAAATTAGCTTCTAAAACGCTTCGTATGCCCATTATGATCTTCTCCTGTGATGAAAAATTATAACCATCTTTTGATTAATATCCCCTCTTAATTGCCATGAAATAGCAATGCAACTCAATTTTTGGGTAAACTATCTACTTTAAATAACTATGGGATATTTATAGTATGAAAAAACTCTCTATCAGCTCCATCCAAAAATGCAAAGGGTCTCGTAAACTCGTAATGATAACGGCGTATGATGCTCTTTTCGCCCGACTCTTGAGCGAGAGTTCCGACATACTTCTCGTCGGAGACAGTCTCAACATGAGCTTCGGTGGGAATGCAGATACCCTCAGTGCCACTATGGATCAGATGATCTACCATACCCAAGCCGTCTGCAAAGGTGCACCTGATACGTTTGTCATCACCGATATGCCCTTTGGCACTTATATGGATGAAACAACGGCTCTCTCTAATGCGCTTCGTGTTTATCGTGAGACCTCTGCCGATGCGATCAAAATCGAAGGCGGTGCTGATAAAGCCCATCTCATTAAGCATCTGTGCGATAACGGATTTGCCGTTTGCGGTCATATCGGTTTGTTACCGCAATCCGTCCGGGCCGAGGGTGGCTATAAAGTTAAAGGAAAAAATGAACATGATGCCCTCACTCTCATCGCCGATGCACAAGCCATTCAGCAAGCGGGAGCCTTTATCATTGTCATTGAAGGGGTAATTGCTGAAGTGGCTACACGCGTAGCAAACAGTGTCTCTATCCCCGTCATCGGAA
Organism: Sulfuricurvum sp.; assembly: GCF_019163035.1. Lineage (GTDB taxonomy): Bacteria > Campylobacterota > Campylobacteria > Campylobacterales > Sulfurimonadaceae > Sulfuricurvum. The sequence continues at coordinate 263 of NZ_JAFLKV010000141.1, read as the reverse complement.
TCGGGGCGGGTAACGGCGTGGACGGTCAGGTGCTCGTGTTTTCTGATATGTTGGGATTGTACGAGCCGTTTGTTCCTAAATTTGTCAAACAATATATGAACGGTGCGGTAGCCGTCAAAGAGGCAATAGAAAAATATGCAGATGAAGTCCAAACTCGTTCGTTCCCCGATGAAAATCATGTCTATTAGGAATTATTAACGTGGAACGGATAGTCGAAATCGAAAAATTTAACGCCGAAGAGGTCACGGAAACCTCATTGCGTC
>NZ_JAFLKV010000123.1 GCF_019163035.1 Sulfuricurvum sp. | reverse complement strand
CGTTCAGTCAAAATTTGCCACTAAACGGGGACCTCGCATCGCACGGGAAGAACCATCAACTCAGGGTAATATGTCAAGCAAAAGCAGTGCTTTTGGCAACACTAAAAAACCTGCACCGAAAAAATCAGGCGGACGGGGGAGATAAGGAGTTAAGCTCTTTATTTCTCATGAAATTCATAGACACCGTCAAACGATGTAATACCAGCTTGCGCTAAAGTAGTACATCTCTCGATATAGAGACTATGAAGAAGATGAGGCGATTTAGCATCTAATTCATTAAAACACTCGATAGCTTCTACAAATTTTCCTTCTCGGTAGAGCGTCAATGCTGCCGTAAAAGATTCCAACTCTTCTCTCAGCATTTCAGTCGGATATCCGTTATCAATCACTTCATAAATAAGGATAGGTTCGGTTTTCCCTTTTACCCTTACGATATCGAGTTCTCGTACCACATAGGGTGAGCGGAGTGATTTATAGGTATATTCTGAGATAACAAGACGTACATGGTAATATTTACACAATCCCTCTAAGCGTGATGCCAAATTAACCGGATCACCGATTACGGTGTAGTCAGAACGTCCTTGTGAACCGATATCCCCTACGGTTACGACACCGGTATTTAATCCGATTCCAAAATCAAGATTGATTCCAAATTGCAGTTGAAATTTTTTACTGAGCGATTCACGTAAGGAGAGTTGTTTTAACGCTGATTGAACGGCTATATCTGCATGGTTTTCAACATGGTTCGGAGCATTCCAATATGCCATGATTGCATCGCCGATGAATTTGTCGATGGTTCCGTGTGTCTGTACAATCGGTTCCGCCATTACCGTCATGTATTCGTTCAAAAATGCGACCAACCGTTCAGGTGAGCCAAGCTGTTCGGAGATAGCGGTGAAAGAACGGATATCGGAAAAGAAAATAGTCGCTTCTACCTCCCGTGTTTGAAGGGCATCATAGTTGTCATGCCCTAACAGATCATCCATAACCTGTTTAGAAACTTTTTGAGCAAATTTTTTCTTGACCTTCTCTTTTAGATTGTTTTCGAAAAAATAGTTCATACTTAATACTGAAACAATCGAGACCGTTAGGACTAAGACCATAAAAAACAAATTGACAATGATGTGATGGTCAAATAAAAGATAGTAATTAAGATAGGCTACACTAAAAAATAAGGTAGTAAATCCTCCGAAAAGCCATAGTGGAGGCAAAAGTGAAAGACCGAGTATAACCAGAGCCGAGAGAGATACGATCATACCAATCTCGGCGATTTCTATCCAATCTGGACGTAGAAGCATATCTTGATTTATAAGATTATCAATAACGGTTGCATGGATTTCGATCCCTGGAATAATATTGTCAAACGGGTTGTTTCGAAGATCCATCAAACCATAAGCAGAGGTACCGACCAATACATATTTTCCCTCGACTGCTTTCGGATCAAAGCGATTCTTAACAATATCACTGGCTGATAGGTAATGGAACGTTTTTGCCGGACCACGGTGATTGAGATACATACGACCGTTGCGATCGGTTGGAATGTCAATCTCCCCCGCATGAATGGTTGATACCCCTGTTGGTGAATAATTGATCGTGACTTTCTTCGCATCATTAGCGATACGAAACATCTCAAAGGCAAGTGAGGGAAATATACTATCCTCATAGCGCATAATGAGAGGAACGCTTCGGATAGAGCCGGAAGCATCAGGGACATTGTTCAAATAGCCACTGGAATAACCGCTCTCTTGGATACTTTCGAGGTTGCTCAAAACACCGTTCGGTGTGAGGAGGTAGTTCATTTTTGGGAGATTTTTTTCGATAAAGATGGCGGGGATAGTGGGGATGGTGGAGTGATCCGAGTTAAAAGATTTATCAAAATTGAATATATATCCCAAAATCGTCGGTGTTAAGCTGATCGTTTTTGCAAACTGCAGATCATAGTTCGGAAGGGTTTGGGCTATATGAAATTCTTGGGCAAAACGATGGGGAGAAGACCTATCGGCTTCGGAAAAGACGATATCCAGTCCGATAATTCCGGCTCCGGCATCGGTGAGGTTTTGAACCATCTGTGCGACTACATTACGCTCCCATGGCCATTGTCCGAGAGCATGGAGGCTTTTTTCATCGATATCGACGATAATGACATCATCGCTGGCATGGGTAACACCGCGTGCGAGAAATAAAAAATCGCGGAGTTTGTCATCCAAATTTTGATACGTTGCCGGTAAAAAGAGATAGGCATAGGATATGCCGGCACTTATGAGGATAAAAAGGATGAAGCGTGTTAGGAGAGGAGTGATGCGCATCAAGGAGGAGACATCTCACCACTTAGAGATCCCGTAGCCATCAAAGCACCTTGGACGATGATAGTTTGGCTTGGCATGGAATCAGTATTGGCTTGTGCATTAAAGGTCCCTCCTGCCGTTTTACCATCAGCTCCATAGAAAGCACCTTGCAGGGTTCCACTTGTGGAATTGAAAAAAGATTCAGAAACATTTGAAAACGTATCGAGCGATCCATTC
>NZ_JAFLKV010000054.1 GCF_019163035.1 Sulfuricurvum sp. | reverse complement strand
TATTTTAGAGCCTTCGGATTTTTGGGACTTCTCAGCGGCGTGATGTCGATGGGGCTGTTTTGGTTTTATCTTAATGCTCACGGATGGAGAGGGGAGACGTTGTCGTGGAGCGATCCGCTCTATCTCCAAGCCGCGACCTTGACCTTTGCCGCCATCGTTTTTGCCCAAATCGGTAACGGACTTTCATGCCGAAGTCAAAGAGAATCGCTTTTTAGCATCGGGTTATGGAGCAACCGTTTTTACTGGATGGGTGTTGCGGCAGAGCTTGGAGTGCTAGCTCTTTTGATTTTCGTGACGCCACTCGGTGCGATATTCGGAACCGAGCCGTTTGATCCAATCTATTGGTGGGCAGTTGTCGCAGTTGCCCTCATTGTGTTAATCGCCGAAGAGAGTCGTAAATGGGGAATACGACATTTTGAAAAGCGTTAACTTTTTGACATCATTAAAGCCATTTTGGGTACACTAAAGAACTTTAATATACTGGAACATAACCCATGAAACAGATGATGCAGATATATCGGGATAATCGGGAAGCGGTAGAGGGTTTTTTACTTACTACCATCAGTGACAATCCTCAGCACGATTTCGATGATGTGCAAGTCCGTAACTTTTTCAAACGTCTACCTTGTTTAAGTGACATGTATTTGATAGATGAGAAAGGGGAACAGATCACCCCGACATGGCGTAGAAACACTCATGATGCAACACTTAAAGGGACAGATCGAACCTATTTTATTAACCGTATCCAATTCAATGAGAAGGGCAATTATGTCTCAAGTCCTTACATTTGTGCCAATAGCGGTCAACCCAAAGTTTCTGTTGCCCGTAAATATGAGGATGGACGGATCGCCGTGTTTGATCTCGACGTGGTTGCAGTGCTGGGTAAGATGCATCTGATTGAGAGTACGCGCTTCATTTCTAAGCTCTCTGTATGGGTTTACGGACTGCTTGGAGGTGGACTTGTATTATTGGCTATGTTTTTGGGTGGATATGGATTATTGGGATTTGTCAAAGCACTTATGAGTTCTGGGGATGAAACGCTTCAGTATGTCTTTAAATCTATCATTGGTATCACGCTGGCGATAGCAATTTACGATTTGTCAAAAACGATTTTGGAGCAGGAAGTATTTTACCGTTCCCTAACCCTCGAAGAGGGGAGTGAATACAAAACATTGACCAAATTTTTGACCTCGATCATTATCGCTCTCTCGATCGAATCGCTGATGGTCGTCTTCAAAGTTGCTATCAACGATATTCGAAATATGCATTTTGCATTTTATCTTATTAGCGGTGTCGGTATTTTGATCGTCTCTATGGCGGTATTAAACTATGTCAGTCATAAAAAACAAGGGCACGAATAATTGATAGAAATAACCTCTACCCTCACTCTACCCGATACCGAGATAGAGATCACCGCGATCCGCTCTCAGGGAGCAGGGGGACAAAACGTCAACAAAGTCTCCACCGCCGTCCATCTCCGTTTCGATATCAATGCCTCTAGCCTTCCCGATATCTATAAAGAGCGGCTATTAGAGATCACCGATCACCGTATCACCAAAGACGGTATCATCAACATCAAATCCCAAGAATCGCGTTCTCAGGAAGAGAACAAAGAAGCGGCATTAGAGCGGCTGAGAGAACTGATCAAAAGCGTCACCATAGTACAGAAAAAGCGCCGCGCGACCAAACCGACCCGAAACTCACAAAAACGTCGGATGGACAGTAAAACGAAGCATGGGAATACTAAGAAGATGCGGGGGAAAGTGAACGCCGCAGAGGGGTAATTAGCTTCCTCTCTTATTGTAAATTAGTCTCAAAAATGCGAGAGCAAATCCTCTACCGGACATTTGACGAGATCTGCGGCTATGTTTTTGGTAAGCGCTTTTTGTGCTCTATCTGATAACGCAGATGTTAACTCTTTATAATGTTTAGTAGGAAATGCTAGATAAGCGGAAGAGGGTTGTGAATTTGCTAATACTTTAGAAATATCTTCTGCAATTTTTTGCACCAAGCGTTGTTCATTTTCATGTTCAGCACCCAAATCATCTCCGCTTACGTGCTCAAATCGGCCTCGTCCATCACTGAGCGTTTCAGATACATTTACTCGACCTTCGATATAGTTCAAATCGTTTTGAAGCTCTAAATGGTAGCGGTTTGTTGCCGTTATCATCTGTACTTTATAACTTTTGAGTTCACCCATATCTGCCACAATAATAATTTTGCCGTTATGTTCCATTATAGTTCCTTATTGTTTTGATGAGTTTTTAATAATTATATTTTATTATACTACTTAAATCATAAAAAAAAGATTATAGCTTTAATATAGAAATACTTTATAATAGTGCCACTAATTATCTACAGGATGTTATTATGGATAAAGAATTAGCCTATATCAATCAGTTTTATATGAAAGCAATTGAATTCTTAGCTAATTATAGCTTTCAAATTATTGGTGCACTCATTATCGTCACTATTGGGTGGTTTTTATCGAAATATGTTTTTAATCTATTGATGAAATTTTTTGA
>NZ_JAFLKV010000075.1 GCF_019163035.1 Sulfuricurvum sp. | reverse complement strand
CCCATCGGTCCATTCCAGATGATCGTATTGGAGAGTTCAATCGCTTCGGAAAAGAGTTTGAGGGTTGCGGGACCGATGTCTACCGCATGGAACCCTTCCAATACATCCTGAACAGGAGTGATTTTAACATCGACGGGATGCTCTATCGAATCGGTGGCAACGACATCGACGGGGAGATAGATTTTTACCCCTTTTGCCTTGGCTTCACTCAAAACCTCTTTCGCCACTTCGATGAAATCATCTTCGACCAAGGAGGCTTTCATATCGTAACCGAGCGCTTTTAAGAACGTATTGCTCATGGCACCGCCGATGATGAGTTTATCGATTTTCGGCATGACCGCGGTGAGGAGCGTGATTTTAGAAGAGACTTTAGAACCGCCGACGACAAGGGCGATAGGTCGGATCGGTTTTTCGAGCGCTTTGGTAAACGCTTCAATCTCCCGCATCATCAAAAATCCCGCCACTTTGATCTGGGCAAAGTCGGCGATCCCATACGTTGATGCGTCTTTACGGTGGGAGGTTCCGAACGCATCATTGACATATACATCACACAAATCGGCTAGTTCTTTACAAAAAGCGGGATCATTTTTCTTCTCCCCTTCAAAAAAACGGATGTTTTCGAGCAAAAAGATCCGCTCAATCGAACAGTGGGCATTTTCTTGTTTGAGTGTTTCGAGATTATCGATAAACTCGATTTTCTTCTCCAACAGCCGCTCTAGACGCTTTTGGATATGGCGGAGAGTAAAACGCTCATCATACCCGTTCTTAGGTTGACCCAAGTGACTTACAAGAGTTATAGAGCATGCATTATGATCGATACAGTAGTTGATCGTCGGAAGCGCCGCTCGAATCCTGCTGTCATCAGAAATATTATACTGTCCGTCCATCGGGACGTTAAAATCGACACGAATCAAAACCTTTTTGCCTGTTACATCAATATCTCTAAGGCTTTTCACCCCACCCATGGTAACTATATTACTGATCATCGTTTCGCCTTTGTTTTGGATTATTTTGGCATTAAATACATTTTAAATATACTACACTTAAATTACTTATTATTGTTAATATATGTAAAGTTAATTTACACTATAAGTTATGTACGTAAAAGGATTATGAAATGAAAAAAGTTTTTTTAAATGAGTTATTAGAACGATTATTGGATCTAAACGATAAAATGAGATTAGGAGTCGATCAAAAAAATGATAATGTTTCATTGCAAAATATGAAGTACTATCTCAACCTCCGAAAATACGATTTTTCAGCCTTGCAGGATGATTTAACTAAAGTGGGGCTCTCCTCATTCGGTCGTTCACAAGCGCACATGGAAGCGAGTATTAATGTAGCGCTTGAGTTGCTCTCTCTCGCCCTCAAAAAAGAGCTTCATCCAGCCAAAATACATTTGAGTTATGAAGATTCACATGCCATGATGGATAAAAACAGCGAAATATTTTCGACATCCGCAGATAAAACCAAGATCATGATTACCGTCCCCTCGGTATATGACACAAAGTGGTTTCATAATCTTGCCGTTGAAGGGGTTCATCTTTTTCGGATCAATACTGCGCATGATTCCCCAAAGTCATGGAAAATGATGGCACAGGAGATTAAAAAGGCATCTTCTGAAGATACAAATTTAAAAATTTATGTTGACCTCGCCGGTCCGAAAATTCGTACAACCCTCAAAAAGTCTAAAAAATCAGGGAAACCGAAAAAAATAAAACTTTTTTGCGGCGATAAAGTATTGATCCACTCCACAACTTCATCGATATCCACTAAAGAGATGAAACACTGCGATGCAATTATAGGGTGTACATTAGAGAATATTGGGAGTTTGGTGAGCGTTGGGGATAAAGTTTTTATCGATGATGGAAAAATCGAATTGATTATCGACGAAATTCTGAACACCGATATACTTTGCACCCTCTTAACAAATAACAAGGAAGGGTCTAAATTTAAAGATGAAAAAGGGGTCAACTTTCCCAACAGCGACATTACCATACGTGCCATCTGTGATCATGATAAAAAGGTGTTGCCTCATATCTGTGAGTATGCGGATATCATAGGTATCTCCTTCGCACAGACACCGGATGATATAGTTGATCTTATTGATGAGTTGGAACGTTTAGGGAAAAAAGGTTCCATTTCTATCGTTGCCAAAATCGAAACGAAAAAAGGGGTTGAAAATCTCCCTGCTATCCTAGAGGCACTCATCCAGTACGGAAATTCGGGGATCATGATCGCGCGGGGAGATTTAGCCATCGAAATCGGTTTTGAAAACTTGGCGTATATGCAAGAAGAGATACTCGACCTTTGTACTGCAGCGCATATGCCCGTCATTTTAGCAACTCAGGTACTGGAAAATAAGATGAAAACCAATATCCCCAGCCGTGCTGAAATTTCGGATGTTGTTTTCGCCCATAAAGCGGAGTGTGTCATGCTAAACAAAGGTGATTATGAAGTAGAAACCATCAAAACGCTAACGACCATTCTAAAACAGATGGACTTGGTTTTTCGCAAAAACAAATTGCTCTATAA
>NZ_JAFLKV010000027.1 GCF_019163035.1 Sulfuricurvum sp. | reverse complement strand
GCTGAATTTTTAAGCACGATGGCGCTGACCTTTAAACTTGCCGCCGTTACTACCGTGATCCTCATCATCATCGGAATTCCCCTCGCGGCATTTTTGGTATTTAGCCGTATGCGATTCAAAAGCATCATCGAAACCATCGTCAGTATGCCCCTCGTACTGCCACCCTCAGTCTTAGGATTTTATCTCCTTCTCGCGTTCAGCCCCGCTTCCGCCATCGGAAGTTTTTTGACCGAGCACGGGATACGGTTGGCATTTAGTTTTGAGGGGCTGGTGATCGGCTCCGTTCTCTTTAGTCTCCCGTTTATGGTACACCCGATCCAGTCCGCCCTCGCAGGGGTTCCTCGGTCGATCTTCGAAGCCTCCTACACATTGGGTAAATCGAAACTGGAAACCATGCTACGAGTTATCCTCCCCTCTATCCGACATGGTCTTATCTCAGGGATCACCCTCGCATTTGCCCACACGGTCGGGGAGTTCGGAGTCATCCTCATGATCGGTGGAAATATTCCTGATGAAACGCGCGTCGCTTCCATTGCCATCTATGACGAGGTAGAATCACTCAACTACGCCATGGCGCACCAATACGCCCTCACCCTCTTTGTCGTCACCTTCTCGATACTCCTCCTCGTCTACACCCTCAATAAAAAATCACTCGGGGGGATTCGATGATAATAGTTAAAATTACCAAGCGTCTCGACACTGCCGAGGGTTCCATCAACGCCCATTTCAATCTCACGATCAATGATGGAGAATTTCTTACCCTTTTCGGTCCCTCCGGTGCCGGGAAAACAACATTGATGCGTCTCATTGCGGGACTCGAAATACCCGATAGTGGCATAATCGAAGTGGACGGTGAAGTGTGGTTCGATAGTACCAAAAAAATCAATCTCCCACCCCAAAAACGGAGCATCGGATTTGTCTTCCAAGACTATGCCCTCTTCCCGACAATGAGCGTCCGTGAAAATCTCCTTTTTGCCGCCGATGATGCCCAGCAACGATCGAATGTTGATGAGCTGATCGAGCTCGTTGAACTCACCCAACTCTCAAACCGCCGTCCTGATACGCTCTCAGGGGGACAAAAACAACGGGTCGCACTTGCCCGTGCGTTGGTGCGCCATCCTAAAATATTGCTCCTCGACGAACCACTCTCGGCACTAGATCCAACCATGCGCCAAAAGCTCCAAGACGAACTAACTCTTATCCATGAACGGCTCGGTATAACCACCCTACTCGTGAGCCACGACATCGCTGAGACTGTGAAACTCTCCGACCGTCTGGCTCAAGTCGAAGCGGGACACATCAAACGCACGTGTTCCCCTATGGAGTTCTTTAGCCCACAAAGCCTCAGCGGTAAACTGCAACTCATCGGTGAAGTGCTCAAAATAGAAGAGGATTTTCCAGTTTTCATCGTCACATTACTCGTGGGTTCATCGGTTGTCCGTACCGTCCTCAGTTCTAACGAGGTTTCAGAACTGAGAGTAGGTGCCCATGCTATAATTTCGACCAAAGCGTTTAACCCGATTCTTATACCATTACACTAAGGAACTATCATGACCATCAAAAAAGACTGCATCGTTACCATCGATTACCATATCAATGATACAGAGGGAAACCTCCTCCACGAAGAGGAAGAGTCACTGGTTTATCTTCACGGTAATTACGGTCATATTTTTCCAACCGTTGAAACAGGTTTAGAGGGCAAAAGTATCGGAGATACATTTAAAATTGAACTCTCTTCCGACAAAGCATTTGGAATCTATGACCCATCCCTCGTTGTCACGGAAGCCCTCAGCGAATTGCCGATAGAGGTAAGTGTCGGAATGGAACTGGATGGATATTTCGAAGAAGATTCTGAGGATGTTATCATCTATACCGTTACCGAGATCGACGGCGATCACGCGACACTCGATGGAAATCACCCACTTGCAGGGATGGATCTCGTTTTCGAGGGGACGATTTTAGATATCCATGAAGCGACCCCCGAAGAGATCAAAGAGGTGTTGGAGTTTCACCACCATCATTGATTAAATCCCCACTCCCAACGAACGTATAAACTGCTCTACCCTCTCGGTATAGCCGTTTGGCTTGCCTAAATCATCATTAATCTCTCCATGACTCAACGGTTGTTCACTTATTTCAATTTTCAATCCTATACTAGAACCTTTATTCATAAACGGCTTTGAACTCTCACACGGTTTATCTTCACGAATACTGGAACAAACCAACAGCATCGGTGGAGCAAATCGTTCAAGCTGATAAAATGGTGAGTTCTGTACCCAGACATTTTTATCGCTTCCAAACACGTCATCGTAAAAATCATAATGCTTCTGCTCCATTGTCTGTACTAAATCCATTGTCGCCGTATCAAGAGACACGGTAGCGAGCCATGGTTTTAATCCAAATGAAACATATTTTTGAGGATTTGCAGAAATCAAAGAGACCAGATGTGCCCCAGCTGAGTGTCCCATTAAAATGATCTTTTTCGGATCACCACCCCATGTAGTTGCATGCGCCTGAAGATACGCTAATGCACTCGCAACATCTTCGGCTTGCTGTATCGGAGTCACTTTGGGAACCAAACGGTAATTGAGCGATACGAAAATGATCCCTTTGGAAACCCA
>NZ_JAFLKV010000112.1 GCF_019163035.1 Sulfuricurvum sp. | reverse complement strand
CTACGAGGAGAGTGCATCAGTAGATGCCAATAGCGAGTTTCGGAAAGTTTAGCTGTATGGGATTGTGCAATCAGCTCATCGGTCGACGTTGCATAGACCGTTAAACTCAACACACATAATAAAAGAAGGAGTGGCAAAAAAAACCTTAGAATATTTCAGAACGTTTATACGTTCTGAAAATTTATTTATCCGGCGATAGTAGAAACGTTATCGAGAACCGTTGCCATATCGGCTTTTTCACTGGTATAAATAGCATTGTAGTTTGATTGAAGCGCTGATGCGAATTCTGCTTTATCTTGAACGTTCAAAAGTTCTGCCAATGTGGAAACACTCTCACCTTGACCGATTGCGATTTCACGAGAGAGCTGATCCATATTGGATGCTACGAACTCTGCCGCACGTTCATTCATAACAAATTTTGCTTTTTTACATCCCGATGTACCTGATGTGATACCAAATGTTTGATTTCCCAAGGTAGCGTTAGTTGTTGCTTGTAGTGCCAACATAACCGCTGAGCTATCATCATGAATAATTTGTGATCCAAGACCACACCCTGTTTGGCTATTCACGGTTGCAAAACCTGCTGTGCTGAGTGCAGCGACTGCTGCAATACTGATTAAAACTTTTTTCATAGAGACCCCTTTTTTCATAAGAATTAACAAAGAGTATAGAGGAATAAACCTTAAATTTTAGCCATTTTCCAAAAATTATCTTCCATAAAAAGTGTTGATACATTATTTAGCCGTTGCAAAAAAAACTCCCTCGAAACCTCTTTAGCCCCCAGACTTTTTAGATGAGGGGTCGGAACCTGACAATCGATAAAATCATATCCCCATTCTCGCAAATGCTCAACCAAAACGGACAATGCCACTTTCGACGCATCGGAGACTTTGGCAAACATCGATTCGCCGCAAAATACCCCTCCGACACTCACCCCGTAGAGTCCACCGACCAAGATTCCCTCTTGATACGCCTCAACGCTATGAGCATGTCCGAGGGCATGAAGCGTCTCATACGCTTCAATCATCTCAGGGACAATCCAGCTCCCGCTCTGACCGCTGCGCGGTGCGGTTGAGCATTCGCGTATTACTGACGAAAAAGCGCTATCAAAACGGATTTCAAACTGAGGAATTTTTTTACGTAGCGACCGAGTAAGCTTAAAATCATCCAGTTCCAATATCAGCCTCGGATCAGGCGACCACCACAAAATCGGATCATTGATACCGTACCACGGAAAGATCCCAGATCGGTACGCCAGCATCAGCCGCGAGGGGGATAGATCACCGCCGTAAGCAACAATCCCCTCATTCGAAGCATGAAGAAGAGGATCAGGAAAAGAGAGGTGATAGCTCAGTTTTGGGATCATACCGCATCATAATCGAAAATAAGCTCATCGGCGTAATCGACCGATACACGCCCGCCTTGCACCAATTTTCCAAAAAGCATCTCATCCACTAATGGATCTTTGATTTTTTCGGAGATAACGCGCCCCAGAGGACGTGCCCCCATCGCTTTATCATACCCGATCTTCGCGATATAGCCTTTCGCTTTATCGCTGAGGGAGACGCTCACTTTTTTCGCTTTGAGCTGAACATTAAGCTGAGCAATAAATTTATCCACAATCCCCTCGACAACACTCATCGGCAACGAAGCAAACTCGATGACTCCATCGAGACGATTGCGAAATTCAGGGGTAAAAAAGCTCTTAAGCGCTTCATGGCGGGAGATTGAGCTATCGGCATTAAAGCCCATCACAGTGCGTTCACTTGCTCCGATATTGGAGGTCATCACGAGGATGACATTGGCAAAGTTCGCTTTAAATCCCGTATTATCGGTCAAGGTTGCACTGTCCATCACCTGAAGCAATACATTCACCAAATCGGGATGGGCTTTTTCGATCTCATCGAGAAGCAGTACCATGTAGGGATGCTTACGCACCGTCTCGACCAACAATCCCCCCTGCTCAAACCCTACATACCCCGGAGGGGCACCGATGAGGCGGCTAAGGGCATGTTTTTCCATGTACTCGGACATATCAAACCGCTCAAAATAAATTCCCATCGTTTCAGCCAGCGATTTCGCCAACTCCGTTTTACCGACACCGGTCGGACCGGAGAACAAAAAGGAGGCAATCGGTTTTTGAGGCGCACTCAGCCCCGCATAGGAGCGTTTGATAGATTTCACCACCTGAGCGACCGCATTATCCTGCCCGATGACAAGCGCTTTTAAATCACGCTCTAGTGAAGCGAGCTTTTCACGATCATCCGTCCCCATTTTAGAGGCGGGTATTCCTGTCATTTTAGCGATTACATTTTCAATATCATGCGGGGTAATCGTGGTTCGTTTATGGGTTTTGAGGTGAAATGAAGCCCCCGCTTCATCGATTAGATCGATTGCCACATCGGGTAAAAAACGATCGGTGATGTACTTTTTAGAGAGCTCGACCGCAGAGCGGAGCGCTTTATCGGTGTATTTCACCCCATGATGCTTTTCGTACCGCTCCCGAAGTCCTTTAAGGATCAAAAAGCTCTCCTCCTCACTCGGTTCCCCCACCTCGATACGGGCAAAACGGCGACTGAGGGCGCGATCTTTCTCAAACACGCTTCGATATTCGGCATGGGTCGTTGCCC
>NZ_JAFLKV010000082.1 GCF_019163035.1 Sulfuricurvum sp. | reverse complement strand
TTTCTAAAAGTTTCATCAAAAATTCGACTTCGAGTTTCGGGCGCTTCCAGTTTTCGGTGCTGAACGCATAGAGGGTGAGGCGATCAATCTCGCTATGCTCACCGCAGTAGGTGGTGATGGAGCGTACGATCTCCGCTCCCTTCTCATGTCCGTAGGTACGACTTTTTCCCTGAGCCTCTGCCCAGCGTCCGTTTCCGTCCATGATGATCGCGATGTGGCGAGGCTGATTGCTCATAAGGTACACGCCTGTGCGTTATGGAGTATTTTTTCGGCAAGCTCAAACTTACTATGACGACCCAAATCGATTACGTCCTCTTTGGTAATAAAGGTAATGCTATTTTGCTCTCCCCCAAAACTTTTGGCATCTTCGAGAAGATTGTAACACACCGCATCGACCTCTTTTTGCATCAAAAGATTTTTTGCATTAGCGAGTCCCTCTTCACTATCCATTTCCGCTTTAAAGGCGATGGTGGTAACACCGTCTCGATCACGAGCGAGGGTACTTAAAATATCCGATGTTTGGGTGAGTTCAATCTCCCAATTCTCCCCTAACATCGATTTTTTTAGCTTCCCTTGTTGAGGGAATTTAGGGGTAAAATCGGCTACTGCGGCAACCATAAACAAAAAGGGGCGTTTTTGTATGAGTTTAATCGATTCGGTGGTGTTGAGTGAGGGTTTAGACATTTTCCCTTTTTTGGCGATACGGAGTGCATCTTGGGTGTATTCTAACATCTCTTTGGCATCGTCTACGTCTATCGTGTAGATACTTTTTGGGAGTCCTTCGTTGCCCTTGGTCGTAATGTAGCACACATCCGCACCTTTGAGATAGAGAGAGAGGGCAATTGCTTTTGCCATTTTTCCTGAAGAAAAGTTAGTGATATAACGTACTTCATCGATCTTTTCTCTCGTCCCTCCGCCGGTAATGACCACACGGCGATCTTCCCAATAACTCTCTTTTAGCAACACTTTTGCCGTTTCAAAAAAGATATCAATCGGCTCCGCCATCGCACCGTCCCCGACGACCTGACACGCCAGCTCTTTCGTCTGGGTTTCGATGATCTCATAATTGGCGATTGCGAGCATCTTCTGGGATGCTTGAATCATCGGGTTTTGGATCATATTGGTGTTAGCAGAGGGGGCAATGAGTTTGATCCCGGGATAGGCGAGGGCACACTGGGTTAAGATCGTATCGGCGATACCGTTGGCGAGTTTGGCGATGGTGTTGGCGGTTAGGGGAGCTATGACGAGTATATCCGCCCACTGTGAAATTTTGATATGGTTGAAATCATCCGCCCACGATTCGTTGGTGTCATCGAGAACACGGTTTCGGCTAAGGGCTTCAAAGCTCAGCGGTGCGACAAACTTTTTGGCGGAGGGACTCATCACGACCCGTACTTCGGCTCCCGCTTTGATGTAGAGGCGGAGAAGCTCGAGCGATTTATACGCCGCGATTGATCCTGTGACACCGAGGAGGATTTTTTTACCCGCTAAAAGGTTGGAAGGGATCTCCATCATTTCCCTTTGCCGAAAAATTTGGTGAAAAATCCCGCTACTTTACGGATCGGGGTGCGGCTGAGGATGAGGATGTCGCTCTCGTATTTCCCTGCCGTGACGGTGGTTCCTGCGGCGATCATGACATTATCGGCTATCTCTACGGGGGCGACAAGCTGGGTATCGCTTCCGACAAATACGTTTTTACCGATGATGGTTTGGTATTTTTTGACGCCGTCGTAGTTGCAGGTAATCGTCCCCGCACCGATGTTGGTTCCCGAATCGATCACAGCGTCGCCCAGATAGCTCAAATGTCCCGCTTTGACTCCTGTGAGGGTCGATTTTTTCACCTCGACGAAGTTTCCGATATGGGTACCTTCGAGAACGCTGAGCGGTCTGAGATGCGCCAAAGGGCCTACGTCGGAATTTTTGACCGTGCTATCTTCGATAACACTGTGGGCTTTGATATGGGAGTTGGAGATAAGGGTGCTTCCGCAGAGACGGACGCCGTTTTCAACGATACACTCCCCCTCGAATTTGACACCTTCTTCGAGATAGATGGTCTCAGGCAACTGCATAATAACTCCCGCATCCATCCACGTGCGGCGGAGTCGATCCATCATAATCATCTCTGCTTGGGTGAGATCGTTTTTGGAATTGACTCCCTTAAACTCTACCTCTTCGACATAGAGCGGTGAAATAGATAGACCGTCATTGCGTGCCATCTCGATGACATCGGTGAGGTAGTATTCCCCTTGGGCATTGGCGTTGGAAAGACGAGGGATATAGGTTTGCAATACGTGGTGTTTGAATGCATAAACCCCTGCATTGACGGTGTTGATCGCTTTTTCGTTCTCAGATGCGTCTTTCTCTTCGACAATCCGTAACACTTGGTTGTTTTCGATAACGACACGTCCGTAGCCCGATGGATTATCGAGCGGGATAACGGACATCACGATGTCGGCGGGATTGGCGAGGAATTTTTCGATAGAGGAACGCGCGACTAAGGGCATATCGCCGTTGAGGACGAGGACATCGTCATAGCGCGGCTTGACGCCCATCATCGCTCCTCCCGTTCCTGGGAAGTTTTCGGCATCTTGGGTGACAAAAGTGAGTCCGCTGAAATATTTTTCCATCGCACGGACTACGGCATCTTTTTGGTGGGCGACGACGACGATGACATCATCGGTGATCTCTCGTG
>NZ_JAFLKV010000041.1 GCF_019163035.1 Sulfuricurvum sp. | reverse complement strand
CCGCCGCCGCTGAAGGATCCATGTGTGCCAAGATAAGGGCAACCGTTTGAGGATGCTCATTCATAATAAAGTCGGCTAACTGCTGTGGTTTAATTTTCGATAAAAAAGCAAAGTTTTGAGTACTTTGCATCGTTTTACTGAGTCGTTCTAATACTTTTTTAGCCTCTTCGGGTCCGAGGGCTTTGTAGAGAATCTCACGGGCATAATCCATACCGCCGGTATTAAGATACTGGTTAGATTGAATAATGGCATAAAACTCTTCGAGGACTGCTCCGCCGATATTTTTTTCAACCGAACGATTACTAGCGATGTATTTGGAAATTTCGGTAATTGTATCGACGTTCATACGTGAGAAAATAGTAGCAGTAACATCTTCACCGAGTTGCATAAGCAAAATAGCAATTTTTTCAGTCATACTCATTTCGTCAAAAGAGAGTTGCTGATTTGAATTGAGGGTCAATTTTGTTCCTACAGTATCGATAGTTTTAAATAATATATCAGAAGAGGGATGAAAACGGTATTAATTGACGGGTAGAAGTGCTCTTTAGCACTCCATTTCGATTACATTCCAAGGTAATCCTTGGGTATTCATCTCATCCATGAAGAAATCAGGATCGAGTTGTTCCATGTTGAACACCCCTTTTCCGCTCCATTTTCCTTCAACCATCAGTTTTGCACCGATAACGGCAGGGACACCTGTGGTGTATGAGACACCTTGGGATTTTACTTCGGCGTAGCACTCTTCGTGATCTTTTACTTGGTAGATATAGATTTTACGTTTTTTACCATCTTTTAGACCCTCGGCTACGATACCGATATTGGTTTTACCTTTGGTTCGAGGACCGAGTGATGCAGGGTCAGGGAGTAAGGTTTTTAGAAATTCCATCGGGACGATTTTCATACCATGGTGTTCTACCGGTTCGATTCCGAGCATCCCTACATTTTCGAGACATTTCATGTGGGTAATATAGCTCTGACCAAATGTCATAAAGAAACGGATACGTTTGAGACCGTGGATGTGTTTTACCAACGATTCCATCTCTTCGTGATACAACAGATAGCTGTCTTTTGGTCCCACTTCAGGATAATCCCATACTTGCATTATCTCTAACGGTGCGGTTTCGATCCATTCACCGTTCTCCCAATAACGTCCGTTTGCACTCACTTCACGGAGGTTGATCTCAGGGTTAAAGTTGGTAGCAAAAGCGTAGCCGTGATCCCCCGCATTACAGTCAAGGATATCGATGGTGTGGATCTCATCAAAATAGTGTTTTTGAGCATAGGCACAGAAAACATTGGTTGCACCCGGATCAAATCCGCTTCCGAGAAGTCCCATGATCCCCGCTTCTTTGAACGCCGCGTCACGTTCCCATTGAAGTTTATACTCGAATTTTGCCTCATCAGGATGTTCGTAATTGGCTGTGTCGAGGTATGGAGTCTTAGTAGCGATACACGCATCCATGATGGTGAGGTCTTGGTACGGTAGTGCAACGTTGATTAAAATAGAAGGAGAGTATTTTTGGATCAAGGCGATCACTTCATCGGTGTTATCCGCATCTACGGTTGTGATCTCGATAGCACCCTCTGGAAGTTCGCTTTTAATCTCTTCACAACGACCGATAGAACGGCTTGCTAAAATGATACGATCAAATACGGAATTGTTCATGACACATTTGTGTGTCACGACACGCCCTACTCCGCCGGCGCCGATAATAAGTGCAGTTGCCATAGTAAAACCTCTGATAAAAATAGTATGGAAATTATAAGCTAAAGTCTCTTACGAAAACGTTACAGACAAAATGCGTCTATGAGGACTAATCCCCAGATAAACGCCAACATTGTTAAGGAGAGAAATACCAATGCCGCACCGGCATCTTTTGCCCGTTTTGCGAGTTCGTGGTGATCAAATGTCACCAAATCAACCGTTCGTTCTACGGCACTGTTAATCATTTCCGCCATCATGGGGATAAATAAGGCTACCGATAGTATGGAGCTTTGTACAAAAGAGATCGGCAACATCCATGCACTAATCATACCCGAGACAAAAAGGATGATTTGCAAGCGAAACGATTTCTCGTTTTGACTCACTTCTAGCAAGCCGTTGAGGGCATAGCGGGTATTTTTAAAAAGGGTATATTTCGGTTTATTCAGCGCCATTGGTTTGTTCTCCCATAATTGTGCTCCATCCCTCATAGATACCGTGTTCTTGAATCGCCGATTCGTATAGAGATGTTGTTGTATCGGATACGATTTCCGGTGTGATTGCTTCGTTTTTGACCAAGACAACACCATACGCATGATCACTCTCATCATCATTGACGTACTCTTTTGCGCTATAGCCGTGTGATGAGAGCTGTGCTACGGTTCGTTCCATCGATGTTTTGGTTTGGAAAAAGAGATAATGTTCTACTTCTCGCTCTCTTGTGAGATCGTCTCCCGCTTCGAGAAGTGCCGAGATGGTGTGACGATTTTGAATACTCAGCAGAGCGTAAGGATCAGGAAAGAGATTATCACTGTACATCTCCCATTTGCTATCTCTGGATGAACCGCGTTCATAAACATATCCACCATGGTTACTCATCACTTCAGAACTGATGTTTTCAAATCGCTTGGCATGGGAGGCATAAAAATAAAATTCCGCCCACCCCTCTTTCATCACTCTGCCCGCAAATACAGTACCAAGTGAGGCATTGAGCGAGGTTATGAGATCATTGCTGAATGCTTCTAACTCATCGGTAACACTTTGTGCTTTGACAAAGAGCCATAATAGCCACGGGCGTTCTTCTTGGGGAGCTTCTTCGATAAGATCGAGTTCAACATCACATCGATAGGGTATGTTTTCATCATCGAGGAGTTCGTAAAATTCTATCATGTTCGTCAAAAACCTTATTTTTTTGTCATTATAAGGTCTTT
>NZ_JAFLKV010000100.1 GCF_019163035.1 Sulfuricurvum sp. | reverse complement strand
TATCGTCCGCTCAACGTACATTATCGATCCAAAAGGAATCGTCAAAGCGGCATGGTCGAACGTGAAAGTGAAAGATCATGTGGCTAAAGTAAAAGAGGAACTGGCTGCGTTAGTAGGATAAACTGATCCCGCTGATGCGGGAAAAGATTAAAATTTATAGCGAATATAGGCTCGAATATCTTGGGCTTTATCTACAACATTAGAACTCATCGGTGTTCCAGTTGGTACATCTCCAATAGCTACAGGAGAACCACTACTACTTCCAAAGAACCCATTACTACCTGTGTAATCATAATTAATGTATGTATAACGGAGTTGGAACGTTAGGATATCTTTGACAAGAGGTTCGGTGAAATACACTTCATATGCATCTCCACGAGCGGCAATTTTAGAACCGATCAAAGTATCTTCGCCGTAAGTGATCGGACGCCAGTAATTGGAACCATGATTAAACTCAACTCCCCAGCGACCTTCATCACTGATAAGGGATGGAAATTGGGTTCCTATCCAATAGCTATAACCGATTTGATTCTCAGTTGAGCCTAGCATACCGCCTTTTCCAGCATAAGGATCAGTTTTAGACATGGCTCCACTAATGAAAATCATAGAATCATCTAAAAATTCACTCCATCCGTCTCCAATTCCATTCACCATTGCAAAAGCAGTAGCGGTATGGAGACCACCGACAGTTTTCATACTTGAATCATAAGTTCCGTTTACTGTGCCGTTTGCATTGAAAGGTGAGTTGGTAGTATCTATCAAATTATTTGCATAGGTGTATTGAAATCCGGAGCTGTATTGTTTATCATCGTAGGGGACGATAATGATCCCTGCCATATCAATATCATTTGTTTTTGTGGAGCCATTACCTGTATACGGGGTTGCTGAAAATCTTGGTTCCGCTTCACTCATTCCGCGTCCGGCACAGAGTTTAAAATAGGAACCTGTTAAACCGGTAAGTTCTTCGGTACCGAATTTGGCACTAGCACCGTCAAATTCGACATTGATGGCATGCGCTAATGGAGAAGAGGCTTTGACATCGTCACGGAAGTTGATGAGGTGCCCCTCGGTTGATGGACGGCGACCGACGCTAAATGTCCATGGCATATCCAGTCCGGCAAGTTCATCTCCGGTATAGAAAAAGTAGGCTGATCGTATGCGGAGGGTATCATCATAAGCTGATTCACCGCTGACCCAGTCAAACCCTTCCATTGCTGAACTTGATGCTGTTGCAGCGCGTTGACCAAATATTTTATTGTAAGCGAGCTGACCGACAAAACTGAGATTTTTAGTAGCGGCATAACTCATGTTGAGCCACAAGCGGTTGCTGAGAAGGGCATCGTTTTCCTGTTTGCTTCCATCCGCCATTTTGTATTGTATATTGTCGACACTGGTACGGAAATCAACTCCAAATTTGAGATTGTTTCCATTTGTCTTTTTGTTAATATCACTGATTTGATCTTGGAGATCTTCGAGTGTCTTGGCAACATCTTTTGACTCATCAGCAGAGGCTACTTGTGTTTTTGGACTGCTTTGTGTGAGTGCCGAGCTTTGCACTTTTTCAGCTTTCAGGGCGTTAATCTCAGCTTTGAGGGTCGCCATCTCTTTCTCCATTTTTTCAAACCGCTGCATTAGCGTATTATCTGAAAATGCGGTTGTGCTCAGTAATGCGGCAGTGATGAGTGAACCAAAGATTCGTTGTTTCATCATTTCTCCTTATTTTTAATGGTTCTCCATTATGGTGTGGATGATATTAACAAAAATTATATAAAAGTAATTTGAATGAGTGAGAATGTGTGTGATAAAAACGTGACAAAATCCGAACATTAAATACAGCTAAATTTAAGAGCCCTTTTAGTATAATTCGCCCGATTTTCTCTCCTCTTTTATTCAGACGTGGGAAAAAATTCGCAAGCGATCACGCGGTTCTCGTGCACCCGATGCATCATCGGCTCTGTTAGCATTCGCCCAAGACAACGAAGAACAAACTATTTTTACACAGGAGTTATCACTATGGTAACAATGAAAGACCTTTTAGAATGCGGTGTACACTTCGGTCACCAAACACGTCGTTGGAATCCGAAAATGAAAAAATATATTTTCGGTGTTCGTAAAAACATTTACATCATCGATCTTCAAAAAACATTGCGTTATTTCCGCAATGCGTATCAACAAGTTGTTGATGCTGCGGCTGAGGGGCAAACTGTCCTTTTCGTAGGAACCAAAAAACAAGCACGCGTTGCGATCCGTGACGCGGCAGTTGCTTGTGGTATGCCATACGTTGACAACCGCTGGTTGGGTGGAATGTTGACAAACTTCCCAACAATCCAAAAATCAATTCGTAAACTTGATATCATCGAAGAGATGCAAGCAAACGGACAAATCAACCTTTTGACTAAAAAAGAAGCGTTGATGATGAATCGTCAAAAAGAAAAATTGATTGCATACCTCGGCGGTATCCGTCATATGAAAACATTGCCTGACATGATGTTCGTTATCGATGCGGTAAAAGAACACATCGCGGTTCAAGAAGCTCGTAACCTCGGTATCCGTGTTGTTGCACCACTTGATACTAACTGTGATCCAGACGTTATCGACATTCCAATCCCTGGAAATGACGATGCGATCCGCTCTATCCAACTTTTCTGTAAAGAAATGGCAGAAGCGATCAACGAAGGTAAAGCACTTCGCAACGGCGGAAACGACGAAGCGGTAGCAGACGAAGAAGTTGCATCTGAAGTAGCAGTTGAAGCGGCTGTCGAAGAAGTAGCAGTAGTAGCAGAGGAAGCGTAATCATGGCAGAAGTTACAGCAGCGATGGTAAAAGACCTCCGCGCGGCGACTGATGCGCCGATGATGGATTGTAAAAAAGCCCTCACTGAGTGTGATGGCGACATGGAAAAAGCAAAAGAATTTTTGCGTGACCGTGGTATGGC
>NZ_JAFLKV010000067.1 GCF_019163035.1 Sulfuricurvum sp. | reverse complement strand
GCAATACCGTTTTTACCGAGCATATCAGCACTAAGCCCTTCAATTTGCTCATAATGGTACTGAACCCCTGTCGCGACAACAAGATAGTCATACCCGACAACTGTCCCTTTTTTTGTGGTAATTTTGTTATTATCTGGATCAAACGTAGCGGCTTCATCTTTGATCCATGTCACATCATCCCCAATATAGCCCGTGTTATCAAAAATAATATCTTCAGGAGCATACTCTCCCGCCGCGACGAAGATTTGTCCCGGCTGGTAAACATGTTTCTCATTTGGTGCAATAATCGTAATATCGGGTTTAGAAAGAGCACGACGTAGCCGAGCCAATACCATCAGTGCTCCAGAACCGCCTCCGACAATAACAATTTTCCCTACTGCATTGGATGAAGCTGCTTGTGCCGTTGCAGGAGCAGCAGTTCCAGCCAATACGGATGCGGCAATCGGCGAAAGCGCCATCATTTTCAAAGCATCACGACGTGATAACCCTTCCTTTTCTTTGATCTTTTTCACTATTTCTTCTGTATTCATTATTTACCCCTTTTGATATTAATGTGAGACGTTCTTATACACATTATCGCCGCGAATAGATTAAAGTTACTTAAAAGTGAATAGGTTTTCAGTGGTAAATTACTAAATTTTAACGACACTCGTTTCCCAGCCGTCATACGCACCGTTAAACTGGATGGAAAGATTGATCAAATGAAGACTTAATGTGTCAATATCGTAGTAAAACGGTTTATCTTGACGATAAAAGCTAATTCCTACCATCGTCGAGATCTCATTTGCATTGATATGATCTTTGATCTTAAACCCTTCTGCTTCGATCGTACTAACGAATTCAGCGCGTTTTTCGGCTGTTTCAAAATAGGCTTTGTGTTCAATCGCACGCGGTAGATGGAGAGAATCGCCTTGCGACTTCAAATGGTCGCACACTTTGTGGTTTTGAATAATCTGCCATTCGATAGGGGTCGGGAAAAGGAGCTTATGATACACCTCCCAATCCCCGTCCATTTTTGAGCCGCTGGAATATTCATACTCAGGAAACGCCCCCATCGCCGCTTTCACGACATCGGGCCATTCAAATTCGTGTTTCAGGTAGTAGATAAAGGTCATCTCGCCATTAGAGACGATCTTTCCAACGTAACTGCCGATACGGTAGCGCAACGCCTCCATCTCAATTTTGTCTTCGATAAACGAGAGTTGTGCCTCTTCATCTTCGCCAATCAGCCCGCGATCATTCGGTGCTTTCATGGTGAGCTTGATAAACCCGACATAGAACTTGTCTTCACTCGGCAACTCTGCCGAAATCCCTGCATTCACCAACACCGAGGCGATAGCGCCGTCGATGGTTTTCATATATAATTCCCAATACTCTTGCATACCCTACTCCATCTCCAACGACATTAAAAACATATCTTCACCATCTATTACTTTGACATCCAGACTCTCACACGCGGGGCATTTATAGTAAACTTCATCCAAAGTTGTCTGCACTCCGCACCCTTTACATTCGATCACGAGAGGCTGAATATTTAGCACAAAATCCGCCCCGTCACACACCGTCTTCTCTTTGAACGTATTAAACGCGATTTCGAGCAAGTGCGGTTCAACGCCACTCATTTTCCCGATCTTTACGACGATTTTCGAGACCGATTCGGCTTCATTCTCACGGGCTATATCCTCACACTGGGTTAACAGTGCTTGTACGATTGAGTATTCATGCATTAGCAGATCCTCGGTAGTAATTCGCCGTTAGGGGTCTCTAAAAATCGAGATGTCCCCCACGGGCTTTTCAATATCACTTTTTGTGGATACTTTTGAGTTACTTCTCCTACCACTGAAGCCATCGCGCACACCTCGAAGCTTTTGAGTATCTCTAGGGCTTTTGCGGCAGAGTCTTTGTGGATTGCCAACACAAACGTCCCCTCATTCGCCAAAGCCGTCGCTTCGAAACCCAGCATTTCACAAATCCCTTTGACCTCATCGCTCACGGGGATTTTTTCCTCTTCGACCTCGATACAGACGTTCGACTGTCTCGCCCACTCGTTGAGTACCGCCGCAACCCCTCCGCGCGTCGCATCGCGCATTGCCGTGATCCGCACCCCCGCATCCATGAGGGCTTTCACCTGCGGATAGAGCGAGTTACAGTCACTTTTGAGGGTACTGCTCATCTCCATCCCCTCACGCGCGGCGAAAATCGTCGCTCCGTGGCACCCGATGTCGCGGTTGATGAGGATCACATCCTCTTCGCTCACATTGTTCGAGCTGATCCCCGCTTGGACGATTTCACCCAGACCTGTGGTGTTGATGAATATCTTATCCACGCTCCCCTTGGGCACCACCTTCGTATCGCCGCTCACGACCACCGCACCGTTGATCGCTAACTCGCTTCTCATGCTCTCGACGATCCGCTCCAGTGATTCAACTTCAAACCCCTCTTCGATGATGACACTGCACGTCAAATATTTAGGCTGTGCCCCCATCATCGCAAGGTCATTGCACGTACCGCACACCGCAAGCTTACCGATGTCCGCCCCCGCAAAAAATAGGGGACTCACCGTAAAACTGTCGGTACTCATCGCCAAATTCCCGATCACCGCCGCATCTTCGCTACGCTCTAAAATCTCGTTTTTAAAGGCTTTGTAAAAGACCTTTTTGATCAGTTCGTTGTTCTCTTCGCCGCCGTTGCCTTGGGCTAATGTGATTGTTTTATTCATACCAAATTCCCATATTTATAATACGCCGAACACGCCCCCTCGGAGCTGACCATACAGCTTCCCACAGGGCTGCTCGGTTTACACGCGGTGCCGAAGATAGAACACTGCGGCGGAGAGGCTTTCCCTTTTAGGATGTCGCCACAAATACAGAGTTTGTGATCGTTGATCTCTTCTTTAGGGAGGATCGCATCGTAAATTTTTTCGGCGTTGTAGCGATCATACTCGCTCCGCA
>NZ_JAFLKV010000148.1 GCF_019163035.1 Sulfuricurvum sp. | reverse complement strand
TGCCGTCAGGCAGAATGTGCCCTAATCGGCGGTGAAACAGCAGAAATGCCGGGGATGTACCATAGCGATGATTATGATTTGGCAGGATTTGCCGTCGGTATCGGCGAAAAAAGCGAACTTGACCGCTCCAATAAAGTAGCCGTAGGGGATATCCTCATCGCATTACCGAGCTCAGGTCTCCACTCCAACGGTTTTTCATTAGCACGCAAAGTGTTATTTGAAAAAATGGGGATGAAATTCGACGATCAATTCGAAGGGAAATCATTAATTGAGACTCTTTTGACGCCGACACGTATTTATGTCAAAACGTTCAAAGCACTCAAAGATAAAATCCAAGCCCTCGCCCATATCACGGGAGGCGGGATTGTCGAAAACTTCCCACGCGTTCTCCCCGAGGGACTACGCGCTGTGATCACCGAATCCTCGATCCGTGTATTGCCGATTTTTGAACTCATCGGTCAACACGTCGAACGTCACGAAATGTTCCGCGCATTTAACATGGGAGTCGGAATGATCCTCGTGGTCAAAGAAGCGGACGTTGCCGATGTTCTCGCCGCAACGGACGGATACGTTATCGGTCATCTCGAAGCAGGTCAGCGTGAAGCGGTTTTAGTTTAAACCGCCCTTTCTTGCTCTGTTAACAAATCAACCTCTTTTTCGTGCTATTATGTTAATAATAATTCCCTCAAGGACACCCCATGAATTTTAAAGCTATTTCTGCAGTCGTTATTTTAAGTGCTGTCGCTATCCAGTTTATCCCCTACGGCAAAGACCATACCAACCCCCCAATCGTTAGTGAGCCGCAATGGGACTCATCACGTACCAAAGAGCTTTTTAACCGTGCTTGTGCCGATTGTCACTCCAATGAGACCAAATATCCATGGTACAGCAATATCGCCCCTGTCTCATGGCTTGTAGCGCATGATATTGAAGAGGGGCGTGAAAAAATGAACGTCTCCATGCTCGGTATCCAAACGAAAAATAAAGTGCGCGATGCCGCAGAGGAAGTCAAAGAGGGAGAGATGCCGATGTGGATCTACACGATCCCGCACCCTGAGGCTAAACTCAGTGAGACCGAAAAACAAGAGCTAACCGTCGGTTTAGAAAAAACATTCGGGAAAGAAGAAGAGGATTAATAATTACCCCTCTCTCCCGTATAACTCGTTATACAACTCCATCGCATAGCGATCCGACATGCTGGCGATGTAATCACTGATAACACGGTGAGTATTACGTCGTTCACACTGCTCCAAATAATAACGCGGCAACATCTTCGGCTCTTCCATAAGAGCATTAAATAACCCTATAATCGCCTGTTTTCCCGCAAACATTTTACGGGCTATTTGTTTGTGTTGATAGAGTTCTTGGAATAAAATCTTTTTGAGTTTTTTGATTTGAGTCTCCAATTCGGAGTCAAATCCGATCACAATCGGCTCGGATGCAGGTATAACAGAGGCTAACACTTGTGTGTTATCGATCGTATCACGGGAGTGTTCGAGGAGTGAATAAACCAAATGGTTTATAAGGTGGGAACTAAAGCGATAACGGAACATCTCATCTTCATCTTCGTGTATCCCCTCATCGTATACTTTTTGGAGAATTGTTTGAATCAGCTCGCTTGATTTTAGGGTTTCAAAACTGATGAGACCCGCTGCTACACCATCATCAATATCGTGACTGATATAGGCGATCTCATCGGCACGATCCACGATCATCGCTTCGATACTGGGATGGGTATCGAGGGCAAATGCTTCTCTTATCTCATCGGGTAAAAACGATTTGTTATATGGATAGGAGTGTTTGAGTATCCCCTCTAGTGTGGCGTAGGTGAGGTTCAGACCCAAAAATGCCTTATAACGCTGTTCGAGTTTGGTGACGACCCGAAAGCTTTGGAAATTGTGCTCAAATCCGCTCGAAAAACCCCGCTCTTTTAAACAGACATCGAGGGTATCTCCACCGATATGCCCAAAGGGGGTATGTCCCAAATCATGCGAGAGGGCAATGCTTTCAGCTAACGACTCTTCAAGACCCAAATGCGATGCGATGGAGCGGGCAATCTGACTCACCTCGATGCTGTGGGTGAGACGGGTGCGAAAAAAGTCTCCTTGCGAGTTTAAAAAAACCTGTGTTTTGTATTCGAGTCGGCGAAAGCTTCCTGAGTGGATAATGCGATCACGATCACGAGCGTAGGGAGAGCGAAAATCATCGCTGATAGAATAAAAACGTTGATTTGGGAGCACGGGAACCCTTTTATATAGTGTAATGGCATTATATCCATCTAATGGATATACAAAAATAAGTTTTTTTACACTATCTTTACACTTTTTTTTTACAATGACAATTCGATTCTCCTTCGATAGTTTGACCGAACCACTCCTCCTCCGTGCTTCGGTTACCTATAATTTTTAATTATTAATCAACTTCATAACCATTATCCATTTAAAACAAGCTATAATTTAGTATCACAATCCAAGGCAACCTATATGGATAATAATATTGAGAGACGGATGCGCTCGACTCTTATCAGCGATACTGCCCGCAATAGTGCTAAAATTTATCAAAAAGAGAATATAAACACACGCCGTAAACAAGAGGATGATTTTTTTAATCAATCTCTTGATTACCGTAATTTTGTCTTTTCACCTGAGGGGTATGAGGGAGTTGTATTAGGATTGTATATTCTTTTAATTCCTTATCTAGCCGGACTGCTTTTTCTTTATTTATTCGTTGCACAAGCTAGTTATGAATACTTTTTGGAGTTTAATTTAGCCTCATTCGCCATTATCTGGGCTATCGGCTATGAAGTGTGTGCTGTTTTGATAATTGTCGGTATTTTTTTTACATGGTTCAGACATATCAACACACGATGGAAACAAGAGCAAGCTCGTAAAAAACAGCCAAGGGATCGTTACGGTTTTTAAGGGGGAACCCTTAAGCTATCTTTGGTACAATTTCATTCTTCTAAAAAATGGACAGCTGGCCGAGTGGTCGATGGCGCACGCCTGGAACGCGTGTGTAGGGCAACCTACCTAGAGTTCGAATCTCTAGCTGTCCGCCA
>NZ_JAFLKV010000037.1 GCF_019163035.1 Sulfuricurvum sp. | reverse complement strand
ACGACTCTGCCCGATCAACCTAGCCGATTTCGATCAAATCTCAGAGCCGAACAACCCTTAACCCTGCGGAACATCGAGACCGTTCCTCTCGTTTTGAAAAATGAAAAAGTGATTGTGGAGGTCAAAAACGATTCGGTTATCGTAGAGTTTGGAGCACGCGCAACGCAAGAGGGGCTACTCTATGATATTATTACGATCCTAAAAAATGACGGTAAGCGCGTCAGAGCCAAAGTAATCGGAGAAAATCGGGTGGAATTGCAATGAAAATAGTCGTAGGGATCAGCGGTGCAAGTGGTGCGGCGTTAGGGTTAAAACTCGTCCGTGCGCTCCCCTCTGACGTACAAAAGCACCTCATACTCTCCGATCATGCCCAAATTGTGCTCGAAAAAGAAGAGAACCTGACCCTCCACAAAAACGATGAAATCTGGGCTTCTGTAGCCTCAGGCTCATACGGGGCAGACGCCATGATCATCACCCCGTGCAGTATGAACACATTGGCAAAAATTGCCTGCGGTATCGCGGACAATCTCATTACCCGCGCCGCTGCGGTTATGATAAAAGAGCGCCGAACCCTCGTGCTTGCACCCCGTGAGATCCCCTTTTCCCCTATCGCCTTGGAAAATATGCTCAAACTTTCTCGTGTGGGAGTCATTATTGCCCCTCCCGTCCTCGCCTACTACGGCGATCAACAAGACCTCGAATCGATGGAAAATTTTATGATCGGCAAATGGTTCGATCTTCTCGGAATACAAAACGATCTTTATAAACGATGGGACGACAGCCATGCATAAAATTGCCCTTTATCCAGGGACATTCGATCCCATCACCAACGGTCATTTCGACATCATAGAGCGGGGAATAAAGCTTTTTGATGAAGTCATCATCGCCGTTGCCGATTCACAAGAAAAAAAGCCGATGTTTACGTTGCAAGAGCGTGTTGATATGGTTAAATTAGCGGTTAGAGATTTAGAGCGGGTGCAGGTAGTCGGATTTGATAATCTCACGGTTGAGCTTGCTAACACTCTCGGTGCTACGGTATTGATACGTGGGCTTCGCGCCGTGAGCGACTTCGAGTTTGAACTACAACTCGGCTATCTCAATAATTCGCTCGATCCCAACATTGAAACCGTCTATTTGATGCCGAAACTCAAACACGCCTTTATCAGCTCCTCCATCGTCCGAAACCTACTGAAATTCAACGGTAAAACAGTCCATTTGCTCCCTGAACCTGTCCAAAATGTTATCGGGAGTATGAAATCATGTACGTTGCGATAGAGGGGATTGATACCGCCGGAAAAAGCACCCAGATTGAAGCGTTGCGCTCCCTTTTTCCGGATGCACTCATTACCAAAGAGCCGGGTGGAACCCCTGCGGGAGTTGAAATCCGCAACATGGTACTGTTCGGCAATCTAAAGAGCAAAATGGCAGAGATTTTGCTCTTTTTAGCCGACCGTGCCGAACATACTGAATCGGTCATATTGCCTAATATGAATAAGCTCATCATCAGTGACCGCTCTGCCGTTTCAGGGATGGCGTATGCGAGTGTACAAAACCTCTGCGATGAATCCACCCTCGTATCACTCAATCGTCTCGCAACCAACGGAACCCTTCCCGATGTGGTGTTTATTCTCAAACTCACACCCGAAGAGCTCTCGCACCGATTGAGCCAAAAAGAGCATGATGTGATCGAATCACGCGGAACCCAGTATCTACTCTCCATCCAAGATGCCCTCATCGCTTCGGCGTATGCACTCGGAATCCAAACCGTTGTAATCGACGCGACACAATCCATCGATATAATTACGAACGAAATTACCACCTTTATCAAAGGAGCCTTATGATCCAATCTTTGCGCGGAATGAACGACATCCTCTCCGAGGACTATGAACGTTTTGAATACTTTATAACAACAGCCTCTACTATCGCCAAGCGATACGGGTTTCACTACATCGAAACACCCTTGCTTGAAGAGACGGCTCTGTTCAAACGCTCAGTCGGAGAATCCAGTGACATCGTCGGCAAAGAGATGTATCAGTTCATCGACAAAGGGGACAACGACGTATGCCTCCGCCCAGAGGGGACTGCAGGAGTCGTTCGAGCATTTGTACAACACAAGCTCGATAAAAAAGGTGGGATTCACCGCTTTTACTATCACGGAGCGATGTTTCGTTATGAGCGTCCCCAAAAAGGGCGCCTAAGACAATTTCACCAATTCGGAGTTGAAAGTTTTGGGGTCGATTCAGTTTATGAAGACGCATTGATGATTATGATGGTTGCCGACATTCTCAAAGCGTTGGGAATCGGATACCGTCTTAAACTAAACTCGTTGGGCGATCAAAATTGTATGCCTTCTTACCGTGAAAAGCTCATCGCCTTTATCGAGAGTTGCGGTGATACGATCTGTGGCGACTGTCAGCGCCGAAAATCGACGAACCCTATCCGTGTCCTCGATTGTAAAAATGAAGCATGTCAGGCTCTTTATGCCAACGCACCAAAACTCATCAACCACCTTTGTGAGGGATGCCAAAGTGATTTTGATACGTTGAAAACGATTTTGGATCAGCACAACATTGGTTATGAGATCGATACCCATTTGGTTCGCGGATTGGATTATTACTCCAAAACGGCATTCGAATTTGTCAGTGACAACATCGGAAGCCAAAGCGCTATCGCCGGTGGCGGACGGTATGATCGCCTCATCGAGTTTTTGGACGGAAAACCGACCCCTGCGGTCGGATTTGCTCTGGGTATCGAGAGACTGATGGAGCTTATCGTGATGCCCGAAACAGTACGCGATGGGTACTATTTAGGGGCTATGGATGCCGTTGCGATCAAACCGATCCTTTTGTGCGCAGAAAAAGCGCGTCGCAGTGAAAAAGCGGTGGTCGAATACGAGCCGCGCTCACTCAAAGCGCATCTCAAGGGAGCGGATCGTATCAATGCCCGCTATTGCGCCGTAATCGGTGAAAATGAGCTTGCTCAAAATAGTATCTGGGTAAAAGATTTGGTTGAAAAAACTGAATCTCTTATTCCGTTAAATGATTTTTTTGTATAAGGGGGATGATGTGAAAACATACGGTATAGATATTTGGGGTGAAAACAACTTTATGATCGACCAAGGGAAGATCAAAGTCAACTATAAAAGTTCACCCTCATTGCT
>NZ_JAFLKV010000145.1 GCF_019163035.1 Sulfuricurvum sp. | reverse complement strand
TAAGAATTGTGGTGGTATAATCTCCGACTTAAAATGATCCTATGCAGAGTCAGTGTATAATCGCTCATTTAAGAAGCCATACGTTCCAAAATCTTTAGAAATGAGTTTGTATGAGTCGTATTTTCATATTTCTACTCGTTGGGGTGTTCACCCTTTTGGATGCGGCGGCATGGAGAGAATCGAAAAGCTTTGTCCTCAAAAAAGATGAGATCGTCAAAATCCTCGTCAAAAGCGAGGGGCAAGAACGTCTGCTCAATTTTCGATGGACCCTTTATGCGGATAAGGCTTTGGTGGTGCATGAGAGTTTTGATCGGTTTGTCGGACAGCATATTTTGTATGTCGGGCATACGAATCAAAGCTTTCGTAAAGTCCTCTTGAGCGCGGATCGAAGCCAAAAAGATGTCCCGTACGCCTTGGTGGTTTTTAAAAAATTTGATGATGGCAACAAAACAGCGCAAATGGATTTTTTCTTGATCGATAAAGAGAATCGGATTGTGTTGGATTATTTAACGAAGAAGTGATGATAGGTATGTTGGAAACTGTAGAAACTCTTATTGCAAAACTGATCGATGAGGTCGATTATCCTCATGCCGCAGAACTTTTTAAAAAACTCTCCGGCGGCAAACGGCTTCGTGCCCGTCTGGTTTTGACGATTGCCCCGAGTGAGCCTACCGCACCGCTATTGGGAGCGATTGTCGAGTTGATCCACGCGGCGAGCTTGCTCCATGATGACGTGATCGACGAAGCGCAGTTGCGTCGCGGAGTTCCGTCCGTCAATGCGACCGAGGGTTCTAAAACCGCCATCATGCTCGGCGATATTCTCTACTCCAAAGCGTTTAGCGAGCTTACCTCTTTCGATCCGCGAATCGCCCGCTCCGTTGCCGAATCGGTCACTCGCCTCTCAGTCGGAGAGATGATGGATGTAGGGATGGCGGAGAGTTTCAATACCGACCGTGACCTGTACCTCAAAATGCTCTATCTCAAAACCGCGACCCTGATCGAAGCGTGTGCCTACAGTGCCGCGATTTTGGCGGGGAAAGACGAACAAGCCTACGCGACGTACGGAAAAAATCTGGGATTGGCATTTCAGATCGTCGATGATATTCTCGACATCACCGCCGATGAAGCGACGCTGGGTAAACCCTCTTTGAACGATTTTTCGGAGGGGAAAGTGACATTGCCGTATATCGATCTGTATGATCGATTGGATGCACCACTCAAAGAGCGTTTGGTAAAATCCCATGCGCAGGTGTTGGATGAGGATGAGAAGCAATGGATCCGTTCACAGATGGATGCGTTCAATATTATCGAACACTCCTATTCCCATGCACGTTCTTTGTGCGATGAAGCGATCGGTGTGATCGGCGATGATGCCGCGTTGCGTTCCATCGTCGAATCTGTGATCAAAAGAAGTCACTGATGCATTATCTGATTGTCAGCTTTTCACACAAAAACTCGACGCTTGGGATACGCGAGAAGCTCGCATTCGTAGATGAGACGGCACAGCTCAATGCGATGAAACATTTAAATGCCTCTCCGTGTATCAGCGAATCGATGATCCTCTCTACCTGTAACCGTGTTGAAGTTTTTTGTAGCTGTAACGATACGGAATCGGCGAAAGAAGAGCTGTTTTTTCTGTTGACAAGACACTCTGGGTTGAGTCATACGGAACTCTATTCTCGTGCCGATATTTTCGACGATGAGGGGGGGATACATCACCTCTTTAGTGTAGCGAGTTCGCTCGATTCGATGGTTGTCGGGGAGACGCAGATTTCAGGACAGCTCAAAGACGCGTTCAAACTCTCCCAAGAGAACGGCTATTCGGCTCAGAAAATTTCGCGTGCGATGAACTACGCGTTTAAATGTGCCGCCGAAGTACGCAATGCAACCAATATCTCTTCTAAACCGGTGTCGGTTGCGAGTGTGGCCATCGCGAAAATCAAAGAATCGGTGGGAGACGTGAGCGGTAAAAAAGCACTCGTTATCGGTTCGGGTGAGATGTCGGTGATTACTTGTAAACATCTTACTGCCCAAGGGGTCGATGTTACGGTGATGAACCGAACCTTCGAGAAAGCCGAAGCGATAGCGCGAGAGTGTAACGCACGGGTGCGATCATTCGAAGAGATCGCGTACGCAATCAATGAAAATGAGCTCCTTTTTACTGCGACGGGTTCGATCACTCCGATTATCACCGAAGAGATGATCAAACCTACGACGTATGATCGATATTGGTTTGATATGGCGGTTCCCAGAGACATCGAATGCGAAGCGGCTCTTTGGTCGATTAAACTATTTTATGTCGATGATCTAAAAGAGATCGTTTCGGAAAATATCGCGCTGCGTGAAGATGAGGCAAAACTCTCGTATGTGATTATTCGCCGACATGTTACCCTCTTTTTTGAATGGCTTAAAACCCTCTCAGTCGAGCCGCTGATCAAAAATATGTATCTCAGAGCCTCTGATGCGGCGCACCAAGAAGCGTCACGTGTTATTGATAAGGGGTATGTATCCAAAGAGTATGAGGATGCGCTCCATAAAGCTACCCTTCAGGCGATCAAGCGGTTTTTACATCCGTTTGCTGAGCGGATGCGTGATGGTTCCGATCCGATGCGTGTCGATGCCCTGATTGAATCGATGAGTTTTTTAATGAACGAAGAGGAGGGGTCTGATCTCTCTCAAAATTCGTGTATCTATTACCCTAAAGGAAAATAATGCGTTTTAGTAAAGCCTATATCCCAACCACCAAAGAAGCTCCGAAAGATGCGCAGCTTCCCAGCCATATCTATCTTTCGCGCGCAGGATTTGTGACGCAGGTAGCGGCAGGGTTGTATAATTTTTTACCGATGGGAAAACGGGTACTTCGTAAAATCGAAAACATTATCAATGAAGAGATGGCGGCGTGTGACGCACAAGAGGTTGATCTTAGTTTCGTAACCCCAGCGGAATTGTGGCAAGAGAGCGGACGGATCGAGAAATTCGGCAAAGAGCTTCTCCGTTTTCGTGACCGTAAAGAGAACCTTTTTGTCCTCGGGCCTACCCATGAGGAGATGATGGTAAACATCGTCCGTAACCGCGTTACAAGTTACAAACAACTCCCTATCAACCTCTATCAGATCAAAACCAAATTTCGTGATGAAGCACGCCCCCGCTTTGGTTTGATGCGCGGACGCGAGTTTGTGATGAAAGACGGGTATAGTTTTCACTCAAGCACCGAAGATTTGGATCGTGAATTTGATG
>NZ_JAFLKV010000043.1 GCF_019163035.1 Sulfuricurvum sp. | reverse complement strand
GCTCAAAACATCGCTCACGATCTATTTTACCTTTGAGATAACGCCAAAATCCATTTGGTGCGACGATAATCGTTTTGGGATTTTGTTTGAGGAGATAGAGGAGCGAGGCTTTGTCGTAATGGTCATAATGGGCATGAGTGATAAGGATCACATCGGCGAAGAGTTTCTCTTTTGGGATCGGCAGGGGAGAATATCGGCGATAAAGAGGTAAATTTCCGAGTACCGGATCGATGGCGAGTGTGGTATCTGCGAGCTTTAGCCAAAGGGTTGCGTGACCCAACCACAGGGCATACTCGTCCGAGGGGAGATTCTCTTGAGCAATGATAGGGAGTTTAGAGGGTTCTGCTTTTTGATAATGAGAGAGTTTGGAATATTGCCATTTCAGTATCGATGCAAAGGGTATTTTCGGGGAGGTATAGCGATGCAACATCAAGCTCTCTAATTTTTTAGTTTATTGTACCTTTTAGACGATTAAAAGGGGGATGTGAATACCATACGTATCATTTTTCGAGGAGTAGTTTTGGAGCAGTTTGCTTTCATCATTGCGTTATTGTTGATAGGAATAGCCCTTCAAAAAGCTCCTGCCCCCGTTGATTTTGCCAAAAGTCTTAATTTTTTTGTCATCTACGTCTCGCTCCCCGCTACCGTATTGCTCCAAGTGCCGAAGATCCATTTCGACGCGTCCGCTTTAGGGGTCATTCTCATCCCGTGGCTGCTCCTTCCGATAGTGGTGGCTCTTGTCTTCGCTATGACCCGTAACCACCCCCCTCACGTCCGTGCCGCACTGCTGCTCGTGATGCCACTGGGCAATACGTCGTTTGTCGGGATACCGATTATCCATACCCTTTTGGGTGAAGAGGCGATAGGGTATGTTTTGATGTACGATCAGTTCGGGACGTTTTTGATCCTCTCGCTTTACGGTGCGGCGGTGATTACACGCTATGAGAGCGGAGTATTTCATAAACGGCTGATTATGAAAAAACTGCTCCTTTTCCCTCCGTTTATTTTCTTGATTTTTGCTCTGTTGTTCGGAGAAATGCCTAGCAGTGCACAGCCGTATCTTCAAACCCTCGCATCGACGCTTGTTCCGCTGGCACTTATCTCGGTGGGGTATTCGATGAAATTCGGCGGTGAGGTTGATTATGGCTTGTTCACCCAATCGCTTATTTTAAAACTCATCATTATGCCGCTGATTGCGTTTGGGATGCTCATTGCGATGGGAACGGAACCGCTTGCCCTTAAAACAGCGGTTTTAGAGTCTGGAATGCCCTCTATGATTACCGCCGGAGCATTGGCGATAGCGGCGGGATTTGCCCCAGCGCTGAGTGCGGCATTGGTGGGATATGGACTTATTATCTCGTTGGTGACATTGCCGTTAGTAGCGTTTCTGATGGAGAAGTTTCTTTAGCCCCCCTGTTGATGAGAGCCGTCACAATAAGGTTTTCGTCCTGATCGCCCGCATCGACAGAGCCATTTATCGGTTTCAACATCAACGGAAAATTTTATCGGTGTTTTGCCAGTTCCCTCATGGTTTCCATCACAAAATGGAAAGGTTTTCGATTGTCCGCAGGTGCAATACCAATACTCTTTGTTTGCGTCCAATGATGCTTTGAATGGTGCATTTTGAAAATGCGTTTCCATAGTAGACTCCTTCGGCGAGATAAAAGATCATACTACATAAAAAATAATTTATGATTTAAATTGTTGCAACTTGATATTTAATCCATCTGTTAATTTGTACAAATGTTCTGCCGCACTCGCTATCTCTTCTACACTTCGGGCATTATCGGAGGTTAATTCATTAATTCTTGAAACGGAAGCAACAATTTTTACAGAATCTTCTGCAATTTTAGTAGAATTTTTTGCATTTAAAGTAACACTGTCTCTTGACTCTTTCATCGATGATACTGTCTCCTCCACGACATTTTCTACCGTTTCCGAAACACTGACAAGTCGTTCGATATTTTTTGCATTAATACTCATTTGATCCGAAGAATCGACAATAGATTGGACTATAACATTAATCGTAGCATTGATCTCGGTGAGACTTTTTTGGGTTCGTTCTGCTAATTTTCTGACTTCATCCGCTACAACCGCGAAGCCCCGTCCATGTTCTCCAGCGCGTGCCGCTTCAATCGCGGCGTTTAAAGCGAGAAGGTTGGTTTGATCGGCAATATCGCTGATAACAACCAATATTTGTTTCACTTGTTCCGCTTCTGTACTCATGTGTTCTAATTTTGCAGCAAGACCTGATTCCAGTTCACTGGCATCGGAGACATCTGCTTTTAGTTGTTTCATATCGATAAGTACATTGTGGAGCTTTTCTCCTGATATCTCAATACTTTCTCTTGTCTTTTCGGATAGAGTGACACTTGATTCAATAAAATTCTTAATATCGTGAATCTCATCGATGGT
This sequence comes from Sulfuricurvum sp., assembly GCF_019163035.1. Classification (GTDB taxonomy): domain Bacteria; phylum Campylobacterota; class Campylobacteria; order Campylobacterales; family Sulfurimonadaceae; genus Sulfuricurvum. The sequence continues at coordinate 858 of NZ_JAFLKV010000043.1, read as the reverse complement.
ATCTTTGACTATTTCCATACTCGCTTCAGCATTTTGACCGATTTGCATACTTGTACTGTGCAATTCACTTGAAACGGAGGCATTCTCATTTGCTGCTGTTTTAGCTTCTTGTATCGTGTGCTCAAGCGTTTCTAATAAAGTGTTGAAGCTATCGATGATAGCTCTGATTTCATCATTACGATCATACGATAAACGAATTTTTAGATCTTTCGTATCCACGAAATTTTGGATTTTTGTTTGCAAAAGATGGATCGATCCTGTAATTTCTTTGGTAACAACAAGATTGATAATAAAGACTACCAATACGGCGAATATGAAGCAAAAAATAAGGAGCGTATTGACAGCACTTAGAGATTTTTTACTAACTTCCACAGCACTTACTGCAATTTCTTCTAATTTTTCTTGCAGTTCACCACTGATACTTACTAATTTGCTCAAGTCAACATTATTTCGATTTGCTACATCAGTCTCGATAATCAGTCTGGCTTTTAAATCAAATTCTTCTTTGTAATCTTGAATATGTGCTGCTATATCCGTACATTTATCTTTATTTTTTTGCAAAGACAACTTGTCTTTTAGCGTTGTAACAGTTTTTAGATTTTTATCGAGATTTGTATGTACTTTTGCTAAAGTATCTTCAGACGGATTTTTTAAAAATTGATATACTGATATCCGTGTATTTAAGAACTCACTAACGGCATCTTTAGATTCGATAGAGCGTTGCATAGCTGCTTCTGCAACTGAATGCTTATTTGCATAAACAATATATGTTACGATAAATACTAATAAAAGAGCTATTGGAACGAGATAGAGCTTTGCTTTTATGGTCATATTCTTCACTGTTTTTTCCTAAATTGA
>NZ_JAFLKV010000056.1 GCF_019163035.1 Sulfuricurvum sp. | reverse complement strand
ACGGTGAGGGCAGTAAATGCCGCTGCGTCGTTCATAGCGAAATCAGCAAGGATTTTGCGATCAAGTTCGATGTTGGCACGTTTAAGGCCGTTCATGAATACTGAATAGCTCATTCCGTTTAGGCGACATGCCGCATTAATACGGATAATCCACAATTTACGGAATTCACGTTTTTTCTGTTTACGGTCACGAAACGCGTATACAAGTGAGCGCTCTAATTGCTCTTTCGCTTTACGGAAATGTTTGTGGCGTGCACTGTAGAAACCACGTGCGAGTTTCAATACTTTTTTATGACGTCTGCGTCTTACGACACCAGTTTTTACTCTTGGCATTTTTTTCCTTTCTTGACCCGGTTCACTTCAAATATAAATGACGGGGTGCCGCTATGCGGACTTGCCCAGCGTTATGCTGGAGGGTTAATAGGGTTTAGCCTACGATCATCTTTTTGATGTTTTTAACATCAACAGCTGCAACCACTTTTGGTGCATTCTGTCCACGACGAGTTCCTGCATCTTGTTTAGTCAAAATATGACTACGGAATGCAGAACCACGTTTAACAGTGCCGTTTTTCTTTACATTGAAGCGTTTAACCGCCCCTTTTACTGATTTCATTTTTGGCATCGGCTTGATCCTTTCGCAAAAATTCTCTAAACGAGACGCGGATTATACCACAAAAAAGCTTTTACTGATGTTTTATAAAGTGTAAGAATGACGAAGAAGTAGGAGTGTGTTTTAAATCTGCCTCATAAGAGGCAAGCTTTAGTGCCATAGCGGCTAGCGTAGCCAAAGGGATGCATTCCTTTGGCGTTCAAAAATGGATTATTTTTTATCGTCTTTTTTCGGATGGATCATCATATTACAATAACGCCCTTCCATGGCAGGTGTTTTATACATCATACCGATATCTTCAACCATTGGCCAAACACGCTGTAAAACAGCAACTGCGGCTTCAGGGTGCGCCATCTCACGACCGCGTAAGAATACACGGAAATGGACATGTTTTCCCTCTTCAAGGAATTCACGAGCGTGTTTTACTTTATAGCTAACATCGTTTTCAGCAATTTTAACCGAAAGTTTGATCTCTTTGACCTCAACTTTAGTTTGCTTTTTACGTGCCTCTTTTTTCTTTTTCTCTTCTTGATAATGAAACTTACCGTAGTCCATGATCTTCGCAACCGGAGGTTTCGCATCCGGTGAGATCAATACGAGGTCAAGCCCCAGTTCGTTGGCTTTAGCCATAGCCTCTTGGATCGTAATAATCCCTAATGCTTCACCACCATCTACTACACAACGTACCTCAGGAACGCGGATATCCTCGTTCATTTGGACTCGGTCTTGTTTCTTAATCAAAAATGTACCTCATTAATTTTTTGTTTTACCATAGCGAGGAATTCCTCTTCGCTCAGGTTGTATTGCTCACGTGATCTGCGATCTCGCACTGCAATGCTTTTGTTGTTTACCTCTTCATCGCCTAAAACGATAATCATAGGCACACGACCCTTTTCCGCTGTACGGATACGTTTGTTAAGACTTTCGTTTTTATCGAAAATCTCAAAATCAGCACCCAAATCGATCAATTTATCGGCCAATTCACGTGCGTACGCTTCGTGCGTAGGGGCAATCGGAACGATAGCCACCTGCGTCGGAGCGATAAACATCGGGAACTCCCCAGCGTAATGCTCCGTCAATATACCAACAAATCGCTCAAAAGAACCTAAAATTGCACGATGAATCATTACCGGCTGTATTTTAACGTTCTCTTCGCCGTTGTATTCGAGCTCAAAACGCGCCGGAAGGTTGAAGTCGAGTTGGATCGTTCCACACTGCCATTCACGCCCGATAGCATCGGTAATTTTGATATCGATTTTAGGACCATAAAACGCTCCGCCCCCCTCATCGATCTCGTATGCAAGGTTATGTTTATCCATCGCATTTTTAAGTGCATTGGTAGAGATTTCCCATACAGCGTCATCACCGACCGCTTTTTCAGGTTTTGTCGAGATCATCATTTTGTAATTAAATTCAAACGTAGACATAATTTTATCGACGAAATCAACAACTTCGATGATTTGCTGCTCGATCTGATCGGTTGTACAGAAAATATGAGCATCATCTTGAGTAAATTCACGAACACGGAACAATCCGTGAAGTGCTCCCGTCATTTCGTGGCGGTGAACCACCCCGTACTCAAAATATTTGAGAGGAAGATCACGGTACGAATGTAAATCGTGTTCGTACACTTTGATGTGACCGACACAGTTCATCGGTTTTACCCCAAATTCGAGTTCATCAATATGGGTGAAATACATGTTTTCACCGTAATTTTGATAGTGACCCGATACTTTCCAAAGGTCGCTTCGGAGCATCTCAGGGCCTCGAACCGGCTCATACCCACGCTTACGGTGAGCTTTGAAAAGAAGTTGCTCCAAACGTGAACGCATGCGCGCCCCCGCAGGGAGCCAGATCGGGAATCCAGCACCGACCTCTTCACGGAACGTAAAGAGTTTCATTTCGGCACCGATTTTACGGTGGTCTCGTTTTTCAGCTTCCGCCATTTGATCGAGATACGCTTTAAGTGACTCTTTATCGGCAAATGCGATTCCGTAAATACGGGTCAACATCTCGTTTTTACTGTCACCGCCGAGATACGCACCGGAGATTTTGGTCAATTTGAAATAGCGGATCAAACCGACGCTCGGCAAATGCGGTCCACGGCAAAGATCTTCAAATTCACCTTGTTTATAAATCGTCACGGTTTCGGATGGAATACGATCCATAACCGCTTGTTTCAAATGATCGTTTGCAAATTTTACACGTGCTTCGTCTTTGGTGATCTCGTAACGTTCGATCTTCTCTTTGCCTTTGGCAATATCGAGCATTTTTTTCTCGATGGTTTTAAGATCCTCTTCGCCGATGGTTTCATTTACTTTGAAATCGTAATAAAAGCCCTCTTTTACCGTCGGTCCGACGAAAAATTTAGCGTCCGTATAAAGTGCTTTGATCGCCTCAGCCATCAAGTGAGCACAGGAATGTCGAAGGACTTCGAGAGACTCAGGAGAGTTGTCATAAACAATCTCTTCGCCGCTAATTCCAAGTGCCCCAGCAGTTTGTAAATCGATAATTTGATCATTATGCTTGATTGCAATAATATCCATTGGGGTGCCTCGTATGAGAAAATATCGCGGATTATACGGGATTATTGATTGGTTTACGATTAAATAGATAAATTTTGAGAAAAATTAAGAAGAAATGGTGGTCCCAACAGGACTCGAACCTGTGACCACTACCTTGTCGAGGTAGTGCT
>NZ_JAFLKV010000108.1 GCF_019163035.1 Sulfuricurvum sp. | reverse complement strand
CTTTTACTATCTGATATACAAGGAGCTTTAGATGATAAGCTCAAACGTCTCTTCCATCATGTCTAACCAAACATGGATGAATGCCAATGCTAATAATGTAGCAAACGTCAATACGGATCGCTTCGTCCCTCAACAGACAACAATTAGTGAAACACAAAATGGTGGAACCAAAGCCAATACGGAAACGGCTTCCTCAAACGGTGGCGAAAAATCTCAAACTGATCTATCCAAAGAATTGACGGAGCAAGTTACCATTGAAAAAACAGCTCAATCGAATGTTCAAGCAATCCGAACTCAAGATGAAATGTTCGGCTCACTCCTCGATATTCGCGGATAACTTTTAAACGACTATTTTTTTAAACCCGTTTTAGCTTGGCGAGCAAGGAGAACGGGGGTTCTTGTAAAAATATTCATACTCTCTACTCTTGAAAGCAATTTCATCGATGAATCATAATCATCTAACTCAGAACCTAATTCCAATGTACTGATAACCGCTTTGCCGACAATATGTCGCCCTTTATTACCCAATTTATCCACCGTTCGAATACCCCAAAAATTATGCATCACTATAACACTCTCTTGATAAGTACCGACGTACAGTAGAACATGTCCTTTAAGATAGATAATCGTCTCAAAGGGGACACCCTGTTCTTTGATCAGAGAAAGTTTTTCGTCATCGCTCAAGCCTATAAAAGAGACAATTTCACCTTTACGAGATTGTGCTGCTGAATTACGCGGGAGCCAAATTCCAAATGGAGTCATAAAATCGCGTATCATCGAAGAGCAATCTCGCTCCCCGTACATACCGCCCCAACCATACGTATTTTTGAGGAGTTGATTTCCGATTGAGATCAAATAACTTTTGTTGAACCTGCTAACACCAATATGTGCTGAGTGCTTGGGAAGAGATAGAATCTTAATAGTGTTATTACGATCAACCGACTTGACATAATAGAAATCACCCTCTTCTCTCTCCAGCGGTAAAACCATACCGATACGACAATACGCCACAAATTGATTACGGGTATCATACAAGGCTATATTATCTTCGATAACAAATAGCCGTTGCGATTTTTTGATCGCTGATACTGTCGCATCGTCAATTATACTAACCCCATCTGAGGGAACCCATCCCGAGGCGTTATTAGTAAATATGTAGCTCCATGCTCCATCTTTTGACGTATGAGAGATAAATATCGGTTCATTGTAGTTGACACTGCTGTTTTGGAGAAGATCGAACGGATACCCATCTCCCGCTTTTGATGGATCTTTATACAGTGGCTTGTCGGTTGGAAAAGCCCGCATATTCATCCATTTTAAAGTAATCGCTTTTTGATTGATCGTTCCATAGCTTTCAAAATTAGACTGATTTTTTATCCCCTCAAACCATGAGGGTGGAACAGGGATAAGATTATTTCCATAACCCCCGCGAAAAGCACGCAACGGCCATGTGATCTCCTGAACTTTTTGAGGGGTATTCGTGTAATACCACGGTGAAAAATAACGATCATCAAAGGTCGTTTGTATCTCCAATAAATTCTCTTTATCTATACCGTTTTTCTCGACATACGGAGCCAAAGCTTGTTCAAAGCGCTCTAAATCATTTACTTTCGGACCGTATTCGGGAAACTTTACATCAAGGTCTTGAGGAAGCATACAACAAAAAGGATCGGATAAAGCACTCTGATTAGCGTCCTTTTTCAAAAGAGGAGTCAATGACTTGGATTGAGGATCAGGAACGGGGATATGGGTACTGCATCCGCCCAATGCCATCAACAATATCCCGCTAATCCAATACGATGTTTTCATTTAAAATTCCACTTTTATTCAACTCCGCCGAATCGCCCTACCACTCTTCCGATAATTTCAACTTCATCTTTATGGGCAACGTAGATCGGATAGTCTTTGTTATCCGAAATAATATCAAGTTTACCATCAATCCGAACTTGCAATCGTTTAATAAAGAGTCCGTGTTCGGTTCGAATCGTAAAAATGCCGCCGCGACTAATATCCGTTTTAGAACGATTTATAAAAATTATATCGTTATAGCTAAACGACGGCTCCATTGAATCACCCGATACATTAATCGCTTCAATATGACGCAGCTCTTTTTCTCCGCCCAACGAAAGGACGAAATTATCTTCGAGCATCAGAGGTTCATATTCCAATTCTTCATTCTCAGCGCCTCCCCCCGCAGAGGCACTTACCGAAGAGAAATAACGTACCATATAAAAACGATTTGTCGGTTCGATGAGACTCTCAGGTGATTGATTATAGAGTAGCCAGTTAATGGCTATAGAGCGTTTCGCACAAAAATCCAGCAATTCGTTAAAAGGGATTTTATTCCGCTTTTTCATCGTAGCAAAATTCATTTGGGAAATATCCAACAACTCTGCTACATCTTTATCAAACACTTTTTTTTCAGGGAATTCGGAAGAGACAATATCTTTAATCATCTCAACAATATCCATAAATGTTTTCATAATGAAATCCTTTCGATATATCGATGGTGTATTGTAGATATTATGCCACAAAAAAGTCATTTATATGACAAAATGACATATTTATTGAGAATATTTTAAAATATATCTACAATTTGCCTAATTTAAGTCAAGGAGCTGACAATGGCAAAGGTTATTAGCCAAGCAAACGGATGGATAGATAAATTTGAGATAAAAATGGGGAAATGGGCAGAGAAGATTTTTTAGTCCTCTTTATTATCCCGTTCAAGTCGTGAGAGATGATACCCTCGAAAAATAAAAATTAAAAAGAGAATCAGCAGTATAACTACTACTGTATCAAGTATTTGCATCATGTTACATCATCTTTCGATAAGAATTAAAATTTTGTTTGATCGCTTCATAGAGGATGATACCGCTACTGATTGCGAGGTTGAGACTTCGTCCCTCTTTGGTCATCGGAATTGTCATTGTCTGCGCCGGATACACCTCTAATATCTCCGAGGGTATCCCTGCGGTTTCACTCCCGAAAAAAAGATAATCCCCCTCTTGAAACCGATGCTCAAAATAGGGAAGATCGGTTTTGGTCGTCGCAAAGAAAAAACGCTCACGCATCGGATGAGCTTCCATAAACTCATCGATACTCTCCCACACATGCAAATCGATCTTATGCCAATAATCCAAACCTGCACGGCGTACCGCTTTCTCATCGATATCAAAGCCGATAGGCTTAATCAAATGGAGCGATGAATCTGTATTGACACAAAGCCGCCCGATGGCACCCGTGTTATTCGGAATCTGCGGATGGACTAAAACGATGTTAAACATTTAGAAAATAATCGTTTTGTTAGT
>NZ_JAFLKV010000057.1 GCF_019163035.1 Sulfuricurvum sp. | reverse complement strand
GGATGCTCGCCAAAGAGCACGATATGAAAAGCGACGCGGGGGCGATGCTGAATGAAATGAGCGATGTCCTCTCGGATGCGGCGCTTTATCTCCCTTTTGCCTTGATCGGCGGTGTATCGGCACTTTGGGTCGTGCTATTCGTCATCGTCGCCATCCTCACCGAGATGGCGGGGGTATTGGGAGCACTCATCGGCGGAGTGCGACGATATGATGGACCGATGGGGAAAAGTGATCGGGCGTTTGTGATCGGTGCCCTCTCGCTGGCTCTTGGGCTGGGAGTTTTGCCCGATGGATGGTTTGATGCCATTATGATCGTCGCAACACTGATGGGAGGATGGACGGTGCTTCGACGCTCTGTGCGGGGGTTAAAATCATGATAGAGACAATCACCACACTTTTTTCAGGCAAAAGTGGGATCGTTTTACTGATTATTTTGGGGATATTGGCATTTGCCACACTGATCGTATCGGTTGTATTTCGTACCAAAACGTCGCAGGAACTCAAAGATCGAGTCTACTCTTGGTGGATCATTATCGGCGCATTTATTCTTGGAGCGATGCTCAATACCACAGTGGCGATGTTCTTTTTCGCCCTCATCAGCTATCTCGCCCTCAAAGAGTATTTCACTCTCATCCCCACCCGTCGCACCGATCGTCGTATCATCTTTTACGCCTACCTCTCCATCGTGTTTCAGTACTGGTTTGCGGGGGCGCAGTGGTATGGGATGTTTATCATTTGGATACCCGTCTACCTCTTTTTACTCCTCCCGTTTCGTCAGGTACTCATCGGAGAGACGCAGGGATTTTTAGAGAACACGAGTCGCGTGCAGTGGGGACTGATGATGTTCGTCTTCGGTCTCAGCCACCTCGCCTACATGATGACGCTTCCTGCCGTGGCGGGGCATGATGTCGGAGGCAAAGAGTTGGTGCTCTATCTCGTTGTCCTCACCGAACTCAATGATGTATTACAGTATCTCTGGGGCAAGACTCTGGGTCGCCATAAAATCGTCCCAAAAGTAAGTCCCAACAAAACCGTCGAGGGGTTCGTGGGGGCGTTCATCACCCTCAGCGCTCTTGCGGTGGCATTTTCGTTTCTCACCCCTTTTACGACGCTTCAAGCACTCGCGGCGGGGATGCTCATCAGCGGTGCGGGGTTCGTCGGCGATGTCGTCATCTCGATGGTCAAACGGGACATCGGGGTAAAAGATTCGGGGCATCTATTGCCGGGGCATGGGGGGATACTTGATCGGGTGGATAGTCTCACCTATACAGCCCCCCTCTTTTTCCATTTCACCTACTATCTCTACTATTAGGATAATGAGATGCTAAAATGGCTCTTTTTCGCCCTCATCGTCCGTCCTACGGTACTGCTGATCTTTGGGGTTCATGTACGGGGGCGCGAACACCTCAGCACTGATAAACCCTGCATCATCGTCGCCAACCATAACAGCCATCTCGATACCCTTGTGCTCATGAGCCTCTTTCCTCTGCGTAAAATCCACCGTATCCGCCCCGTCGCGGCGGCAGACTATTTTATGAAAAACCGCCTTATCGCGTGGTTCTCGACCCACTTCATCGGAATTATCCCGCTGAGCCGAAAGGTAGAGAGATCACATTCCCATCCCCTTGAACCGCTCCGCCAAGCCCTCGAAGCAGGAGATAGCATCATCCTCTTTCCAGAGGGGAGTCGCGGAGAAGCGGAACAGATGAGCAAATTCAAATCGGGGGTTGCCCATCTGGCGAAAATGACTCCAACAGTTCCCGTTATCCCGATCTATCTCGGCGGTGCGGGAAAAGTCCTCCCCAAAGGGGAAGCGTTACTCGTCCCCTTTATCATCGATGTTCATATACTGGAGGCGATGATGATCGCAAAGGAAGATATCCAAGCGTTTACGGAGCGGTTGGAAGAAGTTATTAAAAAGGCAGGGGAGAGGGATGTATAAATTTCAGGATAATTTTAGGAAAACATATTTAATATTTCGATATGTCTAAGTTTTTAGGAATATAGTTATGAAAACCATCGATATCCATACCCACCTCCTCAGCAGTGATGTTGCGTTTGATCGTTTTTACGACAAATTGGCACTCCGCTTTTTCGCCAAAAAGTTCGGGATGAACCCCAAAGCGCTAGTGAACGATCCCTACGGCGAATACACCCGTGCGCTGGTCGAATCAGTCAGAGGTTCACAGCACGTTGAGAAAATCGTCCTCTTCGGTGTCGATGCTCGGGTTGATGAAGAGGGAGAAACACTTCACAAAGACATCACCGTGTGTGCAACCAACGAAGACGTGGCGGCACTGTACCGTGAGAACGAGGATGTCATCATCCCCTTTTTCTCCATCAACCCCAAACGCCCCGATGCACTCGATCTCATCGACCGCTACGCGGATGCGGGATTTGCCGGAGCGAAGTTTTTACAAAACTACTGGGGGGTCGATACCCGTGAAGCGCGTTACCGTCCCTATTTCGACAAACTCGCACAGCGCGGTCTACCGCTGATCGTCCATGTCGGGAGTGAGAGCAGTGTTCACTCTTTTAAATCGTGCGAGAGTATCGAGATGTTGGATCAACCACTCGAAGCGGGGGTTCAGGTGATCTGCGCCCACATGGCACTCACCTATGAGCCGCGCCAAATATTCAAAGCCCTCTCCAAAAATCCGAAACATTTTAACGACGAGTATTACCTCCTCATCGATATGCTCAAGCGTTATCCGAATCTCTACGCCGACATCAGCGCCCTCCTCACCCCAGTGAGAGCAAAAGTATTGCGCCATCTGAGTAGACAGAGCGACATCCACCATAAGCTCCTCTTCGGCACCGATTTCCCAGTACCCTTTAGCACAATGCTCAACAGCTACGATCTCCCCTATCGCAAACGTTTTGCGCTATCGCGCGAAGCGAACCCGTTTGATCGCTATGCCAAAGCAATATTAGAGTATTTCCCGGCAAGCAATCCCATCTATACCAATTACAGTAAACTATTAGGAACTGCATCATGAAAACCAATTACACCGACGTCCTCCCGAGCGAGTGGAAACCGATGTCCAATATTTTTACCGCGTTGGGGGATGAACACCGTCAGCGGATGTTAATGCTGTTTGAACCGAATGAGCGGCTCACGGCGGGGCAGATTTCCGATGCTTCGACACTGGCGCGCACCACCGTCTCTCACCATCTCAAAATCCTCCGCCAAGCCGAAGTGCTCTTGAGCGAAAAAAAAGGGAAAGAGGTGTGGTTTTGGATCAATAAACCTCTACTGGAGCAGACGTTTGGAAATGTACTCAACTATTTACAAGGAAACGCCCAATGATTAAAGCGATTTTATA
>NZ_JAFLKV010000071.1 GCF_019163035.1 Sulfuricurvum sp. | reverse complement strand
CCTCATCAGCTTGACACCTCTGACTTTCACCGGCTCTACGCCCTTATAAAATAACCTTTTCGGGGCATTTTAGAGCATCCAAACATACCTAAAAATAGAGTACGACAAAGCGTACAGAAGGAAATATTATGTCCGATGAACAAACAGAATCACCAGCACAACCCCAAGGGGAAAATCGACAGCGTCGCAACAACCGCCGCCCTTTCCGTAGTCGAAACACGAATGCCCCTGTAGGTGCAGAGGGTGCCGCTACTGAACGCCCTGCTACAGAGCCACGCACTGATAACAGACCTCCGCGTCAAGACAACCGTCCACCGCGCACCGATAACAGACCTCCGCGTCAAGACAACCGTCCTCCACGCACGGATAACAGACCTCCGCGTCAAGACAACCGTCCTCCACGCACCGACCGAGTAGAGGGTGCAGAAAATGCAACCGACGCAGAGCCAAATCGCGGCGGTCGTGATCGCGGTCGCGGCGGACGTCGTGGAAGCCCAAGCACACCGATTGATAACAATCTTCGCGATTTTGTCCTCCAAAACCAAGAGGCGCATAAAAACCGTCTTAACCCCCATTTTAAACTGAACCTCGATAACAATGAGAAAGTTCGTATCACTCCCCTCGGAGGTCTTGGCGAGATCGGTGGAAATATCACCGTTATTGAAACCGAAAATGAAGCGATTATCATCGATATCGGGATGAGTTTTCCGGATGAAGAGATGCACGGTGTTGATATCCTCGTCCCCGATTTCACCTATTTGCGTGAAATTCGTAAAAAAATCGTAGCGATCATCATTACCCATGCCCATGAAGACCATATCGGAGGAGTACCGTATCTTTTCAAAGAGATGCAATTCCCGATTTACGGAACACCTCTTCCTCTTGCTATGATCGGTAACAAATTCGACGAACATCACATGCGTGATTTCCGCCGTTATTTCAACCCAATCGTCAAACGTCAGGTGTACCGCATCGGAAATGATTTCGACATCGAATGGATGCACATGACCCACTCGATTATCGATTCGAGCTCATTAGCGATTACCACCAAAGCGGGAACCATTATCCACACCGGTGACTTCAAAATCGACCACACTCCGGTAGATGGCTATACGGCTGACTTGCACCGCCTTGCCCATTACGGTGAAAAAGGGGTTTTGTGTCTCCTATCCGATTCAACCAACTCATACAACAAAGAGTGGACGCCGAGTGAGCTTACGGTAGCACCGGGATTTGATCGTATCTTCTCCAAATCTGAGGGTCGTATCATTATGTCAACCTTTAGTTCGAATATCCACCGTGTCTATCAGGCGATTTTGGCGGGGATTAAATACAACCGTAAGGTATGTGTTATCGGACGATCAATGGAACGTAACCTCGAAGTATGTATGCAATACGATTACATCAAAATTCCGAAAAACATCTTTATCGATGCCGAAGAAGCAAACCGCATGAGCGATAAAGATGTCTTGATTGTCACAACCGGAAGTCAGGGAGAGCCGAGTTCAGCCCTTTTCCGTATGGCAATCGGCGAACACCGCCACATCAAAATCAAACCGACCGATTTGATCGTCCTCTCTGCCCGTGCGATTCCGGGGAATGAGGGTTCAATTTCTGGGATGCTCAACTATCTCCAACGTGCCGGTGCTCGTGTCGCAAATGACCGTGATATCCACGTATCGGGACATGCGAGTATGGAAGAGCAAAAATTGATGCTTCGCCTCACTAACCCTAAATTTTTCCTCCCTGTTCATGGTGAGTACAACCATATTATGAAGCACAAAGATACCGCGATTACGTGTGGAGTTCCTGAGCGTAACATCCTCCTTATGAGTGACGGTGATTGCATCGAAGTCAACAGCAAAATGATGCGCAAAGCAAAAACGGTTAAAACAGGTAAAACCTATATCGATAACCAAAACAACCACCAAATCGAAGACGATATCGTTATCGATCGCCAAAAAATGGCATCTGAGGGGATGGTTATGTTGGTGGCTCAAGTGAGCGCCGCTGAATCACGCCTCCTCTCCAAACCTCTTGTTACCAGCTTCGGGATCGTAGCCGACCGTCATGATAAAGCGTTTGCCCAAGAGATGGAAGATGTGTTAGAGCACTTCCTCATCAACCTCAAACCGGGGCTTATCGAAAATCCGAAAGCGTTAGAAAATGATTTACGTCAAGTCGTCCGTAAACACATCTACCGCAAAATGAAAAAATATCCTCTTATCGTTCCACACGTATTTGTGATGTAAGGTGTGCTTTGCACACCTTTGTCTCCGTTTTAAACTCTTCTTCGCTATACTCTCTCAAACTCTAACAAAGACTTATCCATGAAAGTAACCCTACACCACCATACTCCACTTGTAATCTGTTCCGATGCTATCCGTACCTGTTGGCAAAGTTTTGACAAAAGCGATAACGGCGGTGAACTAGACCGTGCCCTCATCGATCGAGTCGGAAATAAGTTTAAACACGCTTCTACACTAGAGCATATCGTCTATAACTTCTATGTCGAGGGAGTCAGCCGTGCATTGCTCCAAGAACTAGCCCGTCACCGCATGGCATCACTATCGGTAAAATCAACACGCTACACCCTCAAAGAGCTCAAAGATGAAGCACCCTTTGGCATTGATGATAAAGAGCGTGCGGGAAAATATTTAGTGATGAGTGATGTTGCAATCGTGGATGAAATGAGCATCAGAGCGCTCGAAAACCTACGACTGGTACTTATTGAGGGAATTAGCAATGATCGTGCTAAATACTGCCTTCCTGAGAGCTATAAGACGGAACTTACGTGGTCGATTAATGCCCGAAGTTTACAAAACTTTATTTCGCTTCGAAGTGACAAAGCAGCCCTCTGGGAAATTCGTGATTTAGCTCACGCTGTTTATGAAGCACTTCCGGAAGATCATCGCTATCTGTTCGAAAATTCACTCAAAGAGGATCACACATCATGAAAAAAATTTTATTCCTTACCCTTACAGCCGCTACTCTTCTAATCAGCGGATGCGCTGAAAAAGAATTCGCCATCAACGGGATGATTTGTCCAGCAGGTAAAACGGAAGATCTTATCAAATCCGATTTTCAAGAGTGCCACTATTATGATCTAAAAGCTGCCGGTGAAGCCTCAAAAGCGCCTATCACTGTTGAATGTCAAAAATGCTTAGAGAGCAAAGGGTACAAAATCGAGCAGTAAATTATTATTCCTTCGGGAATAGTAGAGACACATAATGTAGATTTTAAAAAAGTTAAGAAGAAATGAGAGAAGATAAGACCCTTTCGGGTCCTATTATTTAGAGTGCTGCTTTTGCTTGCACGGTGAGGGCAGTAAATGCCGCTGCGTCGTTCATAGCGAAATCAGCAAGGATTT
>NZ_JAFLKV010000149.1 GCF_019163035.1 Sulfuricurvum sp. | reverse complement strand
ACGGCATCTTTTTGGTGGGCGACGACGACGATGACATCATCGGTGATCTCTCGTGCGGCCTTGATACTGTAATAAAGCATCTCACGTCCGCAAATCTCATGGAGTACTTTAGCTTTCGGCGATTTCATCCGAGATCCCTTACCGGCGGCTAAAATGACGATCGAGAGAGTGTTGGACATGGAGGCTCCTAGTAGTTATTCGCGATATTTTATCAGATTTTAACGAGAACCACCCTTAGTCTATGGTATTATCACCTCTTTATTTCGGGAGCGTTGATTTGGGTCGTTTTTTCTTCTTACTTCTTTTAATCCCCTTTGCTCTTTGGGGCGCAGATGCACAGATACCTGCGATGAATTTTAATCTCACCGCACCCGAATCTCCGGCTGAGGTAGTCAGTTCTCTTAATGTTTTATTAGTTCTTACCGTCCTCTTTTTGGCTCCGAGTTTAGTTCTCGTGATGACCACTTTTACCCGTTTTGTTATCGTTTTTGGATTTTTGCGTCAGGCGCTCGGTACACAACAAGTTCCACCGACCCAGATTCTCGTTATGCTCGCGTTGATTTTGACCGTATTTGTAATGGAACCTGTCGCGACGAAAGCGTATGATGAGGGGATAAAGCCTTACAGCGAAGAGAAAATCACTTACGATGAGGCATTTGAGAAAACAACCGGTCCGTTTAAAAATTTTATGGTGCGAAACACCCGTGAGAAAGATTTAGCCCTCTTTTTACGTATCCGTCACATGGAAAATCCACAATCGATCAAAGAAGTTCCCCTCACCATCGTGATCCCTGCATTTATGATTAGTGAACTCAAAACGGCATTTGAGATCGGGTTCCTGCTCTTCTTGCCGTTTTTGGTCATCGATATGGTCGTTGCCTCGATTTTGATGTCGATGGGTATGATGATGCTCCCTCCGGTTATGATCTCGATGCCGTTTAAAATCCTCGTTTTTGTCATGGTGGATGGGTGGAATCTCCTCATCGGTAATCTGATTGCCAGTGTCAAATAAGGTTCAAAATGCAGTGTGAATATTTTGGTGTGTGTGGCAGTTGTCGTGATTATGAAGAGAGATATGAGGGGCAGTTAAACCACAAATTATCCGCCGTGAAAGAGATGTTTTCCGCTCTCTACACGGGTGCGATTACAGTGTGTCCTTCACCGAGCGAACGGTATCGTTCCCGCGCCGAGTTTAAAATCTACCACGATGAGAGCGGAATCTCCTATGCGATGAGCAGACTGGATCGGCAGGGGGCGTTGAAGATTGAACGCTGTTCGATTGTTTCTCCCGCTATTGCATCGGTGATGGATAAACTTCTAATCGAGATCAGTGATCTGGAAATCGCCCATAAGCTGTTCGGAGTTGACTTTTTAGCCTCAGGAGAGGGGGAAATCACCCTCAGTATGCTCTATCATAAGCCGCTCGATGAGCAGTGGCAGAGCAAGGCACGTGAACTCGAAAAACGGCTCGGAGTCTACGTCATCGGACGAAGTCGTAAACAAAAACTAATCTTGAGCCAAGACTATGTTACCGAAACACTTCAAATACAGGGACGTGAGTACCGCTATATCCATATCGAAAACAGCTTTACTCAGCCCAATCCGAGAGTCAATGAGCAGATGATCGAATGGTCGCTCTCTCAACTGGGCAACATCGGCGGTGATCTTCTCGAACTCTATTGCGGTGCGGGGAACTTTACAATCCCTTTTGCAACTGCGTTTGATCGGGTTCTTGCGACAGAGATATCCAAATCTTCCATCCATGCGGCGAAACAAAATATGGCACTGAACGGTGTTGAGAATATCGAGTTTGTCCGTTTATCGGCAGAGGAGTTCACCCAAGCTCTTGATAGTGTTCGTGAATTCCGTCGCCTTGAGGGGTTACGCGTATCTGATTATCACCTCAAAACGCTCTTTGTCGATCCTCCACGTGCCGGACTCGGGGAAGAACCGTGCGCATTCGCCGCGCGATTTGATCATCTGCTTTATATCTCCTGCAACCCTGAAACGCTATTGCGGGATTTGCAGATACTCAGTGAGACACACACGATTGATGCGATGGCTGCGTTTGATCAGTTCCCCTATACTCACCACTTAGAGATGGGTGTGAAGCTAACTAAAAAAGGATGTGCGTGAAGAAAGCTGTTTTTATGAGTGCACTGTGTGCGATCTATCTTTACGGTGCAAACCCTAATCCTGCGAGTATTGTCAGTGAAGTGGCAAATCTTCGACAAAAATACGAAGAGTGCCGTCAAGAGCAAAATATGGATGCTAATGCAAAAATAAAAGGGTATCAAACACGGATCACTTCTCTCGAAAATCAGATCAAACAAAGTAACAGCGAGCTTCAACTCCTCAAAAAACAAAATACTGAGACCCAGCGAGAACTTTCTCAAAAAAGGGGGGTGATTCAGAGTTTGGAGAAATCGCTCACTCTCAGAGATCAGCAATTACGTGATGCTACCGCATTGAACGAACGTCTTGCTAAAGAGGCCAATACGATCAAAGTGGGCAAAATCGAGCGAGAAAGCCTAAAAAGCGCTTTAGTAAAAGCTAAAATAGATGCGGAACACCTTGAGAAATCGATGGGGAAAAACGATAAAGAGGTTCTGGCATTGCGTGCGTCTTTAACTACGGCAAAAGCGGAGATTGAAAAGCTTCGTATCAAACCTCTCCAAAGTACTGCTTCCGTTCCCTCTAGCAGTGTAAACGGAGTCGATCAGAGTGGCAAAATAAAAGCGCTTCAAAGTGAATTGGCAAAAGCAAATGCCGCGATTGTTCAGTTGCAAAGTACTCCTAAAACATCGGTAGTGCAAGAAAAAATCGTGACCAAAGTAGTGGAACCGACAGAGAAAATTACGGCACTTCAGCGCGAACTCTCCGCCGCACAAACCACCATAGCCAATCTGAAAAAAGGGACTAAAACGATCACTCAAGAGAAGATCGTCGAAAAAGTGGTTTATAAAGGCCGTCCGGTCGTTCAAGAAAAAATTGTTGAGAAAGTGGTCTACAAAGATCGCCCGATTGTCCAAGAAAAGGTTGTTGCCAAAAATATCAATCCAACCGAACAGTTAAATAAAGCATTAAATCAAAAATTAGCACAGCCTCAAAAGCTGACTCCGCCAAAAGAGACAAAACTGAGCGCTGCCGCTGTTCCTCCAAAAGTTCAGAAGGTTTTACAAGCACCAAAACCTCCTGTGGTTACTGTATCCGAAGCACCGAAAAAGTCAGCACCATCCGCCTATCGTATGGCAACCAACGCACCGGTATACAATGCACCGAGCGGACGTGTCGTAGATACATGGGAAGCACGTCGTTCATTTACGTCGGGAACTGCGAACAATGGATGGATTAAAATCACCGGATATTTTGTCAATCGTGTTTGGCAGAGGGCAGATGAAGAGTTGTGGGTAAAAGAGAGCGACGTTATCCGACGTTAGTG
>NZ_JAFLKV010000058.1 GCF_019163035.1 Sulfuricurvum sp. | reverse complement strand
ATGCTCACGAGCACTACCGAGATCACCGAGAGTGTCGAGAAAGCGATGCGAAAGTTGAAACAGCACGGATATTTGGAACGGTGTGCCCTCTTTCGTAAAAAAGAGGATGCAGATGAACTGGAGCTTCTCAACTCTATCGATCTCGAACCTTATCAAAAAAAGATGGCAACATATCGTTTCGGTGAGGGGGCAACCGGATTAGCCGCCAAAAGCCGTGAACCTATCGTGATCGAGAATATCCATAATAACATCAACTATCTCAACAAAATGGGTAATATCTCGACCCAAATGGTTTCCTACGTCGCCGTTCCGCTTTTGCAGGAGGAAGAGGTTATCGGTGTTATCTCTGCCAATATTGGAAAAAACAGCCCTCTCAATTTTGATGAGATCGTCCGTATGCTCACCATCGTCGGAACACTCTTTATGGGATCGCTCAAGGTGCAACAAACAATTGTTAAAGAAAAAGAATCGATCACTGAACTCAAAACCTACTACAAAGAAGAGATGCAAAAAGATTACAAATTTGAAAACATCGTCGGACGCTCCACGCGGATGCAGCAGGTCTTTGGAATGATCAACACCGTAGCACCTACCGATGCGACGATTTTAAT
This sequence comes from Sulfuricurvum sp., assembly GCF_019163035.1. Taxonomy (GTDB): domain Bacteria; phylum Campylobacterota; class Campylobacteria; order Campylobacterales; family Sulfurimonadaceae; genus Sulfuricurvum. The sequence continues at coordinate 2,871 of NZ_JAFLKV010000058.1, read as the reverse complement.
CCGAGGAGAGACAGGAACGGGTAAAGAACTCATCGCGACGGCAGTTCATAACCTCAGCCGTCGCCAAAACGGTCCATTTATCAAACTCAACTGTGCCGCTATCAGTGAAACACTTCTCGAATCGGAACTCTTCGGGCATGAGAAGGGAGCCTTTACCGATGCACGTGAAATGCGAAAGGGGCGTTTTGAACTCGCCGATGGGGGGACACTGTTTCTCGATGAGATCGGAGATATCACCCCATCGCTCCAAGTCAAACTACTCCGTATTTTACAAGAGCAGGAGTTTGAACGGGTCGGCGGAAACAAAACGATTAAAACCAATGTCCGACTCGTAGCGGCAACTAACCGTAATCTCGAAGAGATGGTTCGCAAAGGGGAATTCCGTGAAGACTTGTTTTATCGACTCAACGTTATCCCGATCAATCTTCCACCGTTGCGTGAGCGCTATGAGGATGTCAAACTCCTCATCGAGCACTATTTGCATCGCTTTATGAAAGAGCATCGTAAAAATATGCACTTTACCAAAGGGGCGATGGAACTGCTCCTCGATTATCCGTGGCCGGGGAACATTCGCGAACTTCAAAATACGATGGAGAGGATCGTCCTCATCTGTCCTGATGGTGAAATACAGCCTGAGATGCTAAGCCATGTTTTGCCGTTTAACTATCAAAAACTTTATATGCAAAATGATCCAGCACCGATGATTCAACCTAGTGCTATGGTGATTACACCACCAACATCGCAATACGACTCTCATTCATCTGCTCCGATGACCAAGAAAACTTTGCAAGAGTTGGAAAAAGAAGCGATTCTTCAAGCCCTGAGTGATTCTCACGGTATCCAAACCAAAGCGGCAAGACTACTGGGGATGAGTGCTCGACAAATCGGGTATAAAATAAAACAATACGGGATAGAGGTTTAAATACATTCTATTGGGTGGGAATATTATTCCCCCCGTCGAATCGCAACCACTTCAGAAGGAAATTTTTTAGCACCCGGCTCGATAAACCATGTTTCACCATTGCTAAGTTTTACTTCACCACCCCATTTTTCATCCGTATCAAACTCAGAAGTGACAATCGTCTCTTCCATATCTTTTTTAGCAACATAAAATGATATTGCACCTTTTGAATCGTAACGTAACATAACTTTAGCCATAACTAACTCCTTGATATTATTTGATATATAAATTCATTGCGTTACTACGCATGAAAAAACTTTCGTATTCGATGCCACCAATCCGATGAGAGATGACCCTCAAACGTGATTCGTAAAAAACTCCCGCTTAGACGTCGTATGATCGTATTAACTTCGTACTCTTTATCGTTTTTATCGGGAAAATCATTCCGATAATGGCTCCCACGCGACTCTTCACGCCCTAAAGCGGACATAACCATCGCTTCGGCTATCGTGAGGGAATTGCGAAACTCGATGATCGAGAGGAGTTCGACATTATCGTTTCGTTCTTTGTTGATACAACATAATCCCGATGACATTTTCATCAAATAATGGGTGTATTCGAGTGCATTCGCTAGTGTATCATGACTACGGAATACCCCCGCATTGTTATAGAGATTATTACCCAGGTTACGACGCATGGTATTGATATTAAAACGATTTTCACCCTCTAAAATCGACTCAACATATCGGGCTTCTTTAGCGACAAGGGCGTAGTCGATCGGATGAAACTTCCCTTTTTTAGCGGCCGAAGCGGCTTCTCTTCCCGCTAAACGTCCAAAATAAGCCGCTTCGAGTAGACTGTTACCGCCTAGACGGTTCGCACCATGCACTCCACTGTACGCACACTCTCCGCACACATATACATTGTCAATATCGGTAGAAGTATCATTTCGGCTCCAGATTCCCCCCATCGTATAATGAGCGGATGGGGTAATCGGTAGCAGTTCAGTGATGATATCTACCCCTGCTCCGTGCAGAGCGTGCTTACGCGCAGATGGGAGTTTTTTATCAATCAGTTCTTCCCCTAAATGACGGAAATCGAGATAAATACTATGCCCTGCGAGTTGATGCTTGACAATATCACGAGAGAGCTTGTCGCGGGTTTGAAGCTCATCGGTAAAACGCTCACCCGTCTCATCGACGATATACGCCCCCTCTCCCCGCGCCGCTTCACTGATCAGCGTACCGCTGTTTGGTAACGTCGTCGGATGAAACTGAACAAACTCCATATTAACCAGTCTCATTTTAGCGCGCAGTGCGATAGCGAGGATATCACCACTCGATTCTTGGGAATTCGTCGAATGTCCGCGATAAATCCCGGCGAACCCTCCTCCTGCCAACACGAGCGATTTACACGCAAAGGCTATAACATTCGAATCGCGTCTACGCAAGAGCGTTATCCCCGAAAGTTTGTCATCAAAGGTTGCAATAGACAGCATCACATGATTTTGTAATATCTCCACCCCCTCTTTCCGACACTGTACCAACAGAGTCTGGGTAATCGAAGCCCCGGTTTTGTCAGCGATATAACATGTCCTCTTGGCTTTTGTCCCCCCAAAAGGGCGCTGTGCGACATTACCCTCATTATCACGGTCAAACTGAACACCTATCGCTTGCAGTTCTGTAATAATCTCTTCAGCACCTGCAACCATAGCACTCACAGCACTTAAACGAGCCAGTTTGTCGGAACCGTTAATCGTATCAGCAACGTGATCTCTCAATGAATCGTGTCGTGTCGTTTTAAGTACCGCGTTAATTCCTCCCGATGCCACGGCAGAATTCGTTCGCAATGGGTTGCTTTTGCAAATGAGTGCGACATTTAACCCGGCTCGGCGTGCATTTAATGCAGCATACAATCCCGATATACCGCTTCCGACAACCACTACATCATACAGCATACGCCCCCCTCAT
>NZ_JAFLKV010000078.1 GCF_019163035.1 Sulfuricurvum sp. | reverse complement strand
TGCGAAGCTTAGTGCGGCTTTGTTTGTTTTGGTCTACTATCAATATTTTTTTCATCTGATTCACTTATATTAATGATTTAGAAAGTATATCTTTTCAATGTCGCAATTTTGTTGCAAATTACAATATTTCACACTCCATTATAAGATTTGCACTAATTATCTTCAATATAAATTTTATTGTTCGTTTGCAACATACTTGCAACACAAAAGGGTTAAAGTGATCATCAACTATAAGGAGATATTAAAAATGAATGAAATAGAAATGGACGAATCTTCCCTTATTATTTCTGAAACCGATTCACACGGAGTTATTACGTTCGCGAATGATGACTTCATCCGATACAGTGGATACAGTTGGGATGAACTTTTAGGAAAACCTCATAATATTTTACGTCATAGTGATATGCCAAAAGCGGCATTCAAAGATCTTTGGGACACTATTAAAACCGGAGAAACATGGAACGGATTTGTAAAAAATCGTGCTAAAAGTGGAGATTATTATTGGGTATACGCGACCGTTTCTCCTATCACTTTTGAAAATGGTGAAACACGTTATCTGTCTCTCCGACGGAAACCAACACGTGATGAGATACGAAAATACGATGCACTCTATAAAACAATGAACTAAGGAAAAGAATGTTTGACATAAGCAAATCCGATTATTTAATTTTAAAACAGGCTATACAAGAGTGTCGAAATTTTGTCCTAGAAAAGGTGAATGAAACCACTATTTCGTCTGATGCGCGGAGTGAACGTGTTAACGATTTGCTAAATGATTTAAATCAATTCGCCAGAGACTACAAAAACATCCGAGATGCGAACTATATCCAAGCGGGTATGCTTGCTATGTCCGTTTTTCGAGCGAAAACCGGAGAACTGAGTAATGTAAGTATGGCGTTGTGTACCCAAAACGGCAGCAGTGTACTCAAAGAAACGACCAATTTTTACAACGGACTCATGACTCGTCTCAAAGAACTCTTTGTTGAAATCGAAAGCGGATTTAGCCGTATCAGTCACAATGATCTTCGTACCCCTTTTAGATCTGATGGATGGAATCATGATATTCGTACCCTCAACGAACATATCAATGAACTTCAGGAAATTATTGCTGAACAGTATCGCCATCAACTAACTAGCGCTCTTTCTCTTCAGCATAATACCGATCAGCTTTCTCATTATTCTGATGAGATGAGTTCCAGTGCGAATGAGCAAGCTGCCAGCCTCGAAGAGACCGCTGCTGCGATCGAAGAGCTCACCTCCAATGTCGCCTCAAATGCCTCAAAAGCTAATAATATGTTGCGAGTAGCGCAGGAAGCGAAAGGTGCTTCTGAGCATGGAAACAAAATCGCTCAGGAAAGTTTTATCGTTATGAGTGAGATTGAGTCGGCTACGGAAGCCATAAATCAGGCTGTAGAGACTATCAATAACATCGCTTTCCAAACGAATATCCTAAGCCTCAATGCTGCGGTTGAAGCTGCGACTGCCGGAGAGGCGGGGAGAGGATTTGCGGTGGTTGCCCAAGAGGTTCGCAATCTTGCCAATCGAAGTGCGGATGCAGCAAAACAGATTCAGAGTGTTGCCCATGCCGCACGTGAAAAATCACGAAGAGGGGTACATGCAGCTCAAAACATGATTGACAGCTTTGTAACCATTTCTGAAAAAATTGCACTTACTGATCAGCTCGTACGAGATGTTTCAGGAGCTTCTCAGGAACAGATGTCCGGAATTAACCAGATTAATGATGCCGTTCATCTACTCGATAATATTACTCAGCAAAATGCAAAAACTGCGAATAACGTCGCATCTTTATCCGGTTTAGTACAAGAACTTTCTGACGATATGTACAGCGAAATATCTTCAAAAGAATTTGTGGGTAAAGAACAAATTCTTGCTTCTAAAAACTGATGTGTGAGAGCTGAACCAATTCAGCTTTCCTCTCGATTCGCACTAAATGCGACAAACATGCAACACTGCTTATCTATAATTCAATTCATATTCTTACATAGGACACACAATGTCAAATATTTTTACCTCGAATGGAGCAGAGCGGATTCTTAGTGACAAAGCTTTTCTCGTATCCGAAACCGATGAAAAAGGGATTATCATTTTTGCCAATGATGATTTTTGTAATATTGCCGATTACCGAGTTGAAGACTTGATCGGACAGCCTCATAGTATCGTCCGACACTCTGATATGCCTCGGGCTGCTTTTAAAGACCTATGGGATACGATTAAAGCCGGAAAAACATGGACCGGTTTTGTTAAAAATAAAACACGCGGCGGAAACCAGTACTATTGGGTGTATGCGACCGTTTATCCGGTTATGCGAGAGGGACGTCGCCACTATATCTCTTGTCGTCGAAAACCGACGGCGGACGAAATCGAAAGTTCTATCGCGTTGTACAAAACACTCTAAGGAAATTTTATGTTCGGAATTAAATCCACTGACTACCATCTTCTCGAAGCGATGATCAATGATTCATTTGATATTGCGGAGGGAAAAAGAAACCGTTATCGCTACGCTAAATCAACTTATAATGATGCAAAACTTGAAAAAATTTCGACGTTGATCGAGCATCGCCTTACTGTAATGATCGAAGCAAAGCAAAAAGATATGCTCGCTATGGGTGAGCTTATTTTGGCTCTGGATCAAATGAAATCGGGGATATTTAAGCCCTCAAATATTGAAGCATACGGAAGTGAAGTAAGTGTTATCGCCTCTTCTTTCAGTGATTTTACCCTTTTGCTTTCTCAACGTTTTGATGAAATAGTCAAAGTATTAAGTGCCTATAGCGCAAATGACTTTACCGGACGAGTCGATAAGGGTAATCTCAAAGGTGATCTTTCATTTCTCATCGACGGAGTTAACAAGCTCTCTACCGAAATCACCCATATGCTTGCAACATCGCTCCAAAACGGATTGAACCTCCAAAGTGAAGCTTCTAGTCTCCGTCTTGCTATGGATCACCTCTCGAATGCGAGTAATGAACAAGCGGCAAATCTCGAAGAGACAGCGGCGGCAATGGAAGAGATGACAAGCAATGTTCAGCAAAACGCTCAAAAAGCGAACGATATGGCACGCATGGCATCCCAAACCGATGAAAGTGCGAAGCAGGGTGCGCAACTGGCAAATCGTACCTCCTCAGCAATGACCGAGATTCAGCAAGCAACGAACTCGATCAACAATGCGGTTGCTATTATCGAGAACATCGCTTTCCAAACGAATATTCTTTCTCTCAATGCGGCGGTAGAAGCGGCAACTGCAGGTGAAGCAGGAAAAGGGTTTGCGGTTGTTGCCCAAGAGGTACGTAATTTGGCAAATCGTTCTGCTGATGCGGCAAAAGAGATTAAAGCACTTGCTGAACAAGCGGCAAATAAATCAAACGAAGGTATGTCTATCGCTAACGAGCTTACCCGTGGGTTTGAAGTGATCGCAGGTAAGATCGAACAAACGACGATGTTGGTACAAGACGTGAGCAATGCTTCTCGTGAGCAAATGCAGGGTATCGGACAAATCAATACCGCCGTAACCCAACTTGATCAGATGACCCAAGAGAATGCTAAAATCGCCGCGAATGTATCTCAAACGTCAGCGGTTATCCAAGATCTCTCCGATGAGATTTATCGAGAAGTGGAAACAAAACAGTTTATCGGAAAGAATGAAATTCTTCGTCGAT
>NZ_JAFLKV010000072.1 GCF_019163035.1 Sulfuricurvum sp. | reverse complement strand
CCGCTTCAACCGCACGAACCGCCGCGTCAAAGTTGCCCGTATGTCCGACCATATCACCGTTGGCAAAGTTTACAACCACAAAATCATACCCCTCATCCATCGCTTTAACAACCGCATTACCCACTTCAGGAGCGGACATCTGTGGCTGCATATCATAGGTTTTTACTTGTGGGCTTGGGATCAAGACCCGCGTCTCATTCTCATACGGCTCTTCGATCCCACCGTTAAAGAAAAAGGTAACATGGGCATATTTCTCTGTCTCCGCCGTATGAAGCTGTCGCAGTCCTACTCGTGAAATCACTTCTGCCAAGGTATTGATCGGAGCGTCTTTGGGAAACAACACCGGATACGGAAAATTTTGATCGTACTGAGTCATCGTCGCCAAATGGGTTGGAATAAAAGTGCGATCAAATCCATTGAAATTTTTATCTCCGACGGCAGTGGTGAGTTCACGCATACGGTCACTTCGGAAATTAAGCATTAGCACCGCATCCCCTTCTTTGACCCCCTCGTAGCCGTAAAATGAAGTAGGGGTGATAAACTCGTCGGTCTCGCCTGCAGCATACGCGTTTTCGATGTAATCGGCAACACTTTGCTCACTCTGCGGAGTTGCAGTGACAATCGCTTCATACCCGCTTCGAACACGATCCCATCGATTATCCCGATCCATCGCGAAAAAACGGCCGCCGATTGAGCCAATTTTAATATTATCGCCTGCGTGTGCTTCTACCGTATGCAAAAAGAGTTTTGCCGATGTCGGTGCAACATCCCGCCCATCAGTGATGAGATGGAGCCATACCTCTTTCCCCTCTTCGGCAGCAATCTCAGCAACCCCCATAATATGATCAATATGCGAATGGACACCCCCATCGCTCATCAATCCGATCAAATGGATTCGTCTGCTGGTTTTCATCAAAGCGGAAAATACTTCGTTTTGAGCGAATGTCCCCTCTTCAAGAGCCAAAGAGATTTTGACCAAATCCTGATACAATACCCGACCGCTTCCGATGCTCATATGTCCTACTTCGGAATTGCCCATTTGTCCCTCAGGAAGACCGACACTTAGACCAAATGTATCGATAAATGAGTACGGGACATCTTTAAATAAACGATCATACGTCGGCTTCGAAGCGGCCTGAAACGCGTTAAAATCGTGTTTCGGCGAGTAACCGATGCCGTCTGTGATGACCAAAACGGTTTTTTTGCTCAAATTGGCTCCTTCGATTAATCAAACTTTTGGGGGATTATATTAAAATGTCACTTTTGCATTGCTTTTAAAATTTAATCATAAAGAGTTAATAGAATGTTATATTGGTTTCACAAGACTCTCGGAATTAATCTATTTCAGTACATCACCCTCCGCGCAGGGGTCGCTTTTTTCATAGGGATGCTCTTAACTCTCTTCTTTATGCCCCGTTTTATCGCTTGGGCGCAACGCTCCTCGCGCGTGCAACCGATCAATGAATACGTCAGTGCCCATCAAGGAAAAGCCAAAACGCCGACGATGGGGGGGATCGTTTTTGTCGCGGCTACCGTTATCGCTTCCTTATTGACCGTCAATATCATGAACCCTTTCGTGATCGGCGGTCTTCTTACGTTAGTGTTTTACGCGTACATCGGATTTACCGATGACTGGGGAAAAATCAAAGGGGGCAATAACCTCGCAGGACTCAGCGCTCGTGCCAAACTCGCGCTCCAAGTAATTTTCGGTATTGCCATCGGGTTATTTTTGATTTATATCGCTAAACTTGAAACTGGTTTTTACGTCCCTTTTATCAAATCAAGCCTTTTCGACATGGGTGGATGGAGCGTCACTTTTTGGGTATTTGTCATTATCGCTACCTCCAACGCCGTCAACCTCACCGACGGTCTTGACGGTCTCGCGACCGTTCCCTCTATTTTCGCCTTACTCTCACTCAGTATCATCGTCTACATCGTCGGTAATGCCGCCCTTGCCCACTATCTTTTGATGCCGAAAATTCCCGCAGGGGAAGTGGTCATTATTGCCAGTGCCCTCATCGGTTCACTACTGGGCTTTTTGTGGTACAACTGCCATCCCGCGCAAGTGTTTATGGGAGACAGCGGATCATTGACCATCGGCGCTTTTATCGCTTATATGGCAATCATTGGAAAAAGTGAAATTCTCCTGATCCTCATCGGTCTGATCTTCGTCATCGAAACCGTATCGGTCATCTTGCAGGTCGGAAGCTACAAACTCCGTAAAAAACGGGTCTTTTTGATGGCACCGATCCATCACCATTTCGAGATGAAGCAATGGGCGGAGAACAAAATCATCGTCCGTTTTTGGATTATCTCGCTTCTTTCCAACATCTTCGCACTCATCACCCTAAAGATTCGCTAATGAAAACTCAAAACATCGCCTGCTTCGGGTACGGTAAAACGACCCAAGCCATCGCCAAACATTTCGGTCCATGCACTTTTTTCGATGACAAATTCACCGACTCTTCGACTGATGAGAATGGTAACTTCCTCAAACCGATTAGTGAATTTGATACCAATCTCTTTACCCATGAGATCCCCTCCCCCGGATTTCCCCCATCACATACCCTGATACAACGCGCACAGCACCTCATCAGCGAATACGACTTTTTTGCCCCGCAGATGCCATTTTCGATCTGGATCAGCGGAACGAATGGTAAAACCACCACCACCCAAATGGTTGAGCACCTTCTCAGCGACAAGGGGGCAATCAGCGGTGGAAACATCGGAACCCCTTTGGCCGAACTCTCTAGCGAAGCACCTATCTGGATTTTAGAGACCAGTTCCTTTAGTATGCACTACAACACACTCGCTCGCCCCAACATATACGCCCTCCTCCCTGTCACTCCCGATCATGTGAGCTGGCACGGAAGCATGGAAGCCTATTATGATGCGAAACTAAAGCCGCTCTCAATGATGAGGGAGGGTGAAGCGGTCATTTTGCCAAAGATGTTTGCCGATGCTCCAACCAAGGGATTTAAAATCGTCTATGAAGACGAAAAAGATTTGGCTGAGTACTTCGGATTTGATGCGAGTAAAATCAAGTTTAAGGGGGCATTCTTGATGGATTCCATGATCGCGATGGGGATTGATAAAATCCTCTATAATCGATGCGATTATGATCGTATCAACGCCTTTATCCTTGATCCTCACCGCCAAGAGGAGTTCCGCGACTCTCGAAACCGTCTCTGGGTCAACGATTCCAAAGCAACCAACATCGATGCAACACTAGCCGCTCTTCGTACCTATGCTGATTATCCGATCCATATTGTCTTGGGCGGGGATGACAAAGGAGTAGAACTCGAAGAGCTCTTTACACCGCTTAAACGCTACGATCTGAATGTATATGCAATCGGAGCCAATGCCCTCCGTCTCGAAGCACTCTGCTCTCAATATGGTATCCCCTGCGTTCTGTGCCATACGCTCGATGTAGCTGTAGAAGAGATCAGCAAGAAACACAACCGCCACAGCATCGCCATGCTCTCCCCTGCGGCAGCAAGTTTGGATCAATTTACGTCGTATGCACAGCGTGGGAATCTTTTCAAAGAGCTGGCTAAAGCGACAAAATAGTCGTTTAAGCGGCTTTAAGCTTCTTTTTAAGCTTGTGAAGCTATAATTTCGTCCTCACAAACGTGGCTAATTAGCTCAGTCGGTAGAGCAGTAGACTGAAAATCTGCGTGTCCTTGGTTCGAT
>NZ_JAFLKV010000085.1 GCF_019163035.1 Sulfuricurvum sp. | reverse complement strand
ATTTGCGATTGCAGCGTTCTCCATATCGATCAACAGCGGCAATATCGGATGATAGTACGGGGTTGTCGAAACCGCAATTGTCCCCTCATCTTGGAGTGTTTTATAAAAAGGGATAATCGTTTGAACAAAGCTGCACAATGACTCAAGGATACGGTGTTTGTCCCCTTGGGTAAAATTCTCACCCCGTTGCAGGAACTCTCTCACAACGCTATTCTCTCCTCGGAGATAATTCCCGCACCATGACAAAACAAACAACATCTCTAAATCGACCAGCTCATCATCGCTGTACTCGTTTTTCGCATAGAGCTTCTCATACCGTTTCAACGGTCTCACCATCGTCTCAAACTGACTCGATTTACACAGCTTGATAACCCATTGACGCGATGATTCATCCAATGCCGAGGGGTGTTGTTCCCACAAGGATAAAAAGTAATCAAATTTGAGAGGATCACGATAGAGTTCCAACTGCTCCATGAGCGTTGCGGAGAGGTTGAAAGTTGCTTTAAGGGAACGATGCTCTCTTAAAAGCCACGGCATCTCATAATAATCTTTGATGGCATGGAAGAAAACCCACGGCATCTGCATCACCCCATCACTATCACGATAGTCCGGCTGGTGCATGTGCCAGAAAAAGGTGAGTGATAGAGGTTTTTTATCCATTATGAACGGATCCATTCCTCAATCTTAGAACTATATGACGCCAAGATATGTTCACCCTGCGAATTCGATTTTGCTTGTATATAGAGGTTTAAATGGTCACTGTACTGATCAGGGATCATCAATACCCAATCTTGCTCATCGAGCCAAATTTTTACCCCATCGAGATTGGAGGACTTTTTACCCTTCGAATCCTCGAGGAACATCCGCATCATCTTTCCTTTGTTCGCTTGGGTACATGGAACTTGAAAAGCATGGTAGTAAAAACGTGGAAGTGCTTCGATTAGCTCAGAGAGTTTCACTCTGCTGTGAACGATCATCTCTAATATTTTCAATGTTGCATACATCGAGTCTCGATGAGTTGAAAACTCGGTAAAAGCAAAGTTCCCTTCACCCGTCGTTACCAAATCGTACTGCATCATCTGCTCTCGCTTGAAATTAGCGTACTGTCCCCGTTCAATCTGCAAATGGTCAAAATGGACAAAATCTGCTGCCCACGTCGGAAGGAATACTTTTTTTATCTCTTCTTTGGCTTTTGCCTCTATATTGAACAAGGTCAGGACGACAAACAATGCCGCCTGTTTACTCAGTAAAATCCCCTTATTACATATGATTTCCAATCTTTGTCCGTGCGGATAAATCATAAATCCCGCATCCAATCCAAGTGCGGTGATCACGGCACTCAAATCTTCATACGAACGTTTAGCCAGTGTATTAATATTTTCAAGACGCTGTTCATCAGGATAGGCATTAAACATAATGTTATCTACACCCATATCATTGAGAATATCAGGGAATACTTCCGATGAAACACCGTGCATCATATCAACTGCCACTCGACAGTTTAGACATTTAAACATGTGTGACTGAAGGAGTTCTTCCATCCCCTTTTTATAGCCTTGGTACTCTTTTACATGATCAGAAGGGAAAATCTGTCCGACACGCGAATAATCAACCCGTCGAAAAGTCTCTTTGAAAAATGCTTTTTCCACCTTTTTTGACATATCATTATTGATCCGAAGGGCTTCATGGTTGTAAAAGGTAACAACCGTACTGGTAGGGTCATCTAGTTTTTGATTAAAGTGGACACCCGCAGCATACTCATCATGATACGACAAACTGCACCGCATAACGGCTGATGGAATAGAGCGATAATCGATCACATCCATACCCGAAGAGAGTAATCCGCCTAAAAAAGCTCTCTTCAACATTCGAGAACTCTTAGAGCTGTCACGTGAAACAAGAATCGTCGATCCGACCGGAAGTTGAGCACCGAACGCTTCGGCAAGCTTTGTCGCCATTTCACAGGAGAGTTCGACGTTTGATTTTCCGATTACCAAACCGTTTTCAAAAATAGAATTTTTGTATCTACTCCCTAAAATCACACTTCGGCTGACGATAGAGGCATCTTCGATTACTTTGTCCGGCCAAATGGTGACATCTTTTTCAACGATCACCAGTTCCCCGATTTCACACCCTTCCGCTAAAATCAATCCCGATTTTGCCGTAACGTTTTTACCGATGCGGTTGTTATTACAGATAACACATCCGTCTAATTTCGTATTTTTACCGATCTGAACATTGTCCCAGATGACACTGTTAGAAACTTTCGAGGATCCGCCGATGAGCACATTATTCCCGATCACAACGTTGCTAAGTTTCGCACCCTTTTTGATCGTTACCTCGTTTCCGATAACAACAATTCCGGTAACTTCGATACTCTCATCAATGATGTTGTCCTCTCCGCAAATCAAAACACCATCGGCATATTTAATCGCTTCGCCACCGATCTCAAATTTTATTTTTCCGCTCAAAATATCTTCATATACATCACGATAGCTCTCTGGATTACCGACATCACGCCAGTAACCATCCGCATACCCCGCCATCAAATCGATCCCTTTGTGCATTAACATCGGAAATAAATCTTTGGCAAAATCAAAATTTTCATTGTTTGGAATATAGTCGAGTATTTCGGGTTCGATGATATAAATACCGGTATTTATCGTATCACTAAAGACTTCACCCCAACTCGGTTTTTCGAGGAATTTTTCGATTTTTCCCTCATTATTGGCGATGACTACCCCAAATTCGAGTGGGTTTTCCACCGAGGTAAGGGTAATGGTGAGTTTGGATTTTTTGAGTTTGTGATAATCGAATATTTTTTGAAAGTCGAAATCCGTCACCAGATCGCCACTGATAATGATAAAATTTTCATCACCGATGTACTCTTGGGCTTTTTTAACCGCTCCGGCAGTTCCATAATCATCATCCGGCACCACATACGTGATCTTAATCCCCCACTTGCTTCCATCATCAAAATAGTCTTTGATTACTTCAGGTTTAAAATAGAGAAGTACGATAAATTCTTTAATTCCTAAATTGCGTAAACTTACAATCGTATGCTCCATCATTGGACGGTTCATAATCGGAAGCATTGGTTTTGGTATTGAGTTCGTAAGCGGTTGTATCCGGGTTCCAAACCCACCTGCCATAATGACAGCCTTCATACATCTCCTTTAAGAAAAAGTAATAATGCGAATATTTAATCATATCACAAGTAGGACACAATAGTGTTATTTTATTCGTAAAAAATAAAATTTTTATCACTTTATTGCCTTCTCTACTTATGCTATACTCATGTATATGAAAGCATTTATTCTTCTTTTTATTTTATTTAATATTATCACATTTGCTATTTTTGGTTATGATAAATTTCTTGCACGTGCCAATCGACGACGGATCAGCGAGAATACACTTTTGACATTAGCCATCGTAGGAGGAAGTGTTGGTGCCGTTTTTGCACAAAAATTCTTTCGCCATAAGAGACGTAAATTTCGATATCTTTTTTGGATAATTTTAATTATCCAATTTGTTACATTTGAGTTGATATGGCACTATGCTACACACAATATTAATTCATTAGATTTTTAATAACTCTAAAACTTATAGTTGGCACCTAGATACCAATTTTTTAATGAATCTACTTTTGCTTTTGAAGCTGTAGAGGTAAAATCTCCAGTAGCATTTGAACGTATATACCGATATCCCCCTTCAACTGAAAAGTTTTCAGTTAACGAATAATTTAATCCCATATTCACTCCAACAAACCCTCCAT
>NZ_JAFLKV010000012.1 GCF_019163035.1 Sulfuricurvum sp. | reverse complement strand
TCATGCTCGGCAGTTCCAAAATCTGCGATTTGAACATCTCTTCAATAGAACTATCGGCTAAAATCGCCCCGTAGCTCTCGATATAGCGCTCATTCACCTCTGCGCCACCCATCATCGTTTCCAATGTCTCAATCCCGAATTGGTGCACCGCCTCATAACGGACAAACCCATCGCGCTCATGTGCCATTAAAAACGGGAAATCGAGTTCGTCGCATTGAACAATGATCGGAGCGCTGAATCCTCGATTGAGCGATAGACGCGGCTTGGTCGGGATCTCTTTGAAAAGGATCTCGCTGACACCGTTCTCTATCCACAATACATCGTTATGCAGTAACGTTACGCGCTCACTTACAAGAGGGTATTCGCTTCCATCGTCCGCTAACAATGCCATTCGAAACGGCATTGCATAGGGGAGCTGTTCTTGATGGTGCGTGTTTTTCGGGATATTTTGGAGGATGGTGACCACACACTCTGCAGTATCGGGACGATACTCGCTCGAAACAGTGAGGGTCGGTGTCCGCTCTTGGGAATACCACCGTTTGAACTGGCTCAGATCAACGGGGCTTTGGGATTGCATCGACTCCAAAAACTCTTCCGTCCCCACCGCTTGTCCATCAAAATGAGCAAAATAATAATCCATAGCGGCGCGGAATTTCTCACCCCCAAGTACCGTGTGCATCATCCGAATCACTTCGGCACCTTTTTCATAGACGGTAGCGGTGTAGAAGTTGTTGATCTCCATATAAGAATCAGGTTTGATCGGATGAGCAGTCGGTCCCGCATCTTCGACAAACTGGCGCTCACGCAATGCTCTCACATCATCCAGACGCTGGGTTAGCGCCGAGTTCATGTCGGCACTGAATGTTTGATCTCTAAAGACGGTCAATCCCTCTTTGAGGGTCAGTTCAAACCAGTTTCGGCAGGTGATACGGTTCCCCGTCCAGTTATGAAAATACTCATGAGCGATAACAGACTCGATCCCCATAAAATCGGCATCGGTGGCACTGTCTTCATCGGCGAGAACATAGTGTGAATTAAACACATTAAGCCCTTTGTTCTCCATCGCCCCCATGTTAAAACTATCCACCGCAACGATGTTGTACACTTCCAGATCGTATTCACGTCCATAGGTGTATTCATCCCACTCCATCGATTTTTTGAGTGAACGCATCGCATGATGACATTTGTCTTCATTCCCTTTGTCACAATAGATTGCCAAATCAACCTTTTTGCCGCTCATCGTGGTATAAGTGTCGGTAATCGATCCCAAATCTCCTGCCACCAAAGCAAATAGATACGAGGGTTTTGGGATCGGGTCTTCCCATAACGCCATGTGTTTCCCATTCTCCAATGTCGCAGTTCCACGAAGATTACCATTACTAAGGAGTATCGGACATTTTTCTTTATTTGCGATAATTTTCGTCGTAAAACGGGTCATGATATCGGGACGGTCGATAAAATAGGTGATACGACGGAATCCCTCAGGCTCATTTTGGGTGCACCAAATACCGCCGGAACGATAGAGCCCCTCAAGCGCTGTATTCTCATCGGGATAGATGCGATTGATAACGCGGATACGGACATGGTCACGATCCATCGGAAGATAGAGAGCATTCTCTTCGAGCCGATACATGGTCTCATCCAGCAGTGCATCATCTGCCCAGATCAGCTCCAGATCAAACAACTCGCCATCGAGTCGCAGCTCTTTAGCATTATGGTCTTGCCGCTTTATTTCCATAATATTTTCCACTCGCGTGGAAGATTCTTCAATAATAAATTCTAATGTACAGGTTTCAACAATATAGGGACTTGGTGTATAATCTCTAAAATAAATCGTTTTATGCTCTTGCATTCTAGTTCCATAAAGTTATATTTTTTGAAATAATACTCAAATTATGCTACACTTTAGATATTAAATAAAAAGTAACAATGATGCACAATAATCTTCATCTTGGACGTCAACCTATTTTAGACGGCTCAGACAATATTATCGGTTATGAGTTCTTTTATCGTAATAGGTATGGAGAGTGTATTATCGATGATCCAAGGCATGCTACCGCATCGGTATTGGTCAATCTCCTCAATCAAATCGGATCTGCATCCTCATTTGGGGAAACGCTAGCATTTATCAATACTGACGGTCCCCTCCTCCTTACCAATATACTTCGTACCCTCCCCAAAGATAAATTTGTGTTTGAACTCTCCGAAAAGATGAAACCAAATGCCCGAGTTCAGGATGCTATCCGTTATTATCACTCACTTGGATACCGTTTTGCGTTGGATAATGCCTCCTTTCATCCTGACTATTTCGAAACGTTTGCCCCCATCTTTCCTTTTATTGAATTTGCCAAGTTTGACGTCAACCAAACGGACATTGAACAATTTCAACTATTACCCAATCCGTATGGACAAATGAAACTCATCGCCCAAAAGGTAGAATTTTATGAAATGGAAGAGGCATATGCAGCGCTGGGGTTTGAGTATTTTCAAGGGTTCTATTTCGCCCATGCCCATGTAATAACCGAGCGACGGATTGATCCTCAGTATGTGGATGTTATGAGTATTTTCTCTCTTTTACAGCAAGATGTAACCATTGAGGAGATATGTGATGCATTTAGAGACCAAGGTATTCTCTCCCTTCAACTTTTTCAGTTTCTCCGTTCCGTACATCCGGAGTACATTGAGGGGATAAGCTCCATTCGAGAGATGATAGAGCGTTTTGGAAAAAGTGCCCTCATGCAGTGGTTATTGTTGCTCATCTACTCCCGATCAGGAACAAAAGCAATAAATGAGAAAAATTCCCATGCCGTTTTTGCCCAAAGCAGAATCGATACGATGAGTTTATTACTTAAAAAAATCACTCCCGATTTTACCGAAAAGCAGTTGGAAGACATCCATTTAATCGCAATGCTCTCATTATTGGAAGGGCTTATGAATATTCCTATGGAAGTGCTACTTCATAATCTTTTTCCATCACAAGAAATCGAAGATGCGATAGTGACCCATACGGGTATGTTGGGAAGAATTTACGCTGCCACCCTCAAGCTAGAGAGTGGCGATATAAACGGAGCGGCAATATTAATCAAATCTTACGGGATTACTCCCGATGATCTCAGCTCATAGCGTCCATAGAGGCAAAACTTAACAAAAACTTACATTAGGCCATTCAACATTAAATAACGGTACATTGGCTGAAGCATATACAAATCAAACGCCCACCAAACCCATCTCGGCTGCGCCGGATCAAGTGGGAACGACGGTGCTAACCCATCATAATTGAACTCTGCCATAATAATTTCACCGTACGACACTTTAAGTGGACAAACCGTATAACCGTCAAATTTCAATGCCGGTTCTTTTTTCTCCATCACTGAGATCAAATTTCCGACGACGATAGGACCTTGATGGCGCGCACTTCCTCCTGTTTTCCCAATCGGGATACCACACACGTCTCCGATTCCGAATACATTTTTATAACGACGATGCTGTAATGTCTCACGATCCACTTCTAACCATCCCTTAGCTGTCCCTTTTTGCCATCCGAGCATCGAGTTAGCTACGGCATCAACCGCTGCTGTGGGAGGAGTAATATGGATAAAATCGTATTCCATATCTACATCTTCTTCTTTATCGATCATCTCATATTCGTTATACTCTTTGTCAAACTCACCCTGTACCTGATATTTATGATGGAAAGTTGCTATTTTTTTCTCAGCATCGATACGAATAAGTTCATGTCCAAATTTGTTGCTAATATTGCCGTATCCTTTTTGCACTTTCTGCAATGCA
>NZ_JAFLKV010000080.1:2486-3851 GCF_019163035.1 Sulfuricurvum sp. | reverse complement strand
AAAAGTTTTTCGATCAAATATATTATATCTTTATTCGTCGTATTGTTATACGAATTACCGTGATACCCTTGTGGATCGGGTAAATTCATCGCATGTTCTTTGGCGGAAATAGCCATTGAGGGAAAGAGTTGTACTCCACTCATCTTCTCTAGTTCTGCAATACTGACTACCTCATAATCGTTACTCGGTGCATTGGTGACAAGATATGCACCACCCTGACCAGTGGAAGGTTCATAAAGCGCTTTATAGAGCTTTGTTGGAACCAGTACTCTCCCCCCGATCCGCTTTACTTGAGAACCGCTGAAAATCACTCCGGTGATCACGTAAAGTTCCCCTTTTTGCTTCGTCAAATGGCGCGTTGCCCCCTCAATAGCCGACCAGATACCTCGATTGTTTTCCGAGTTTTGGGGCACCATGTTGGCGAGGGTAAAACACTCATGCTGCGCTTGCTTATTCCCCATATCGGCTGCGGGTGCTAAATGACCGCGATCATATCCTGATCGCGCATAATCGGCGAGTTCGGCACGCTCATCACTGCTTAGCTGTTCTTCGGGATGAAAATCATTACTCCGTTTACTCTTATGGCGTAATCCCTCTTTCGTGAGATGTTCGGCACTCCACAGTGATGTACGCGAGATACCTGAGTGCATCAGGGCAAATGAGCTAAAACACAGCTCTTTGGTTTTTGGCATAAGCTTGGTGTTTAGAATGTCGGGAGCTTCGTTGCGGTAATAAAGTCCTTCACATTGTGTCGGGGCGCTAAATAATGAGCTAGAGAGTAATAAAGGAGCGATTATAGATACAAATAATTTCATGGGCGAATTTTAGCATGATTTTATACTCTTATTTGGGGAATGGGAGGAACATCCTGACACGTTTTTGATACTCCTTATAGGTATCTCCTAATTCTGCAATCAAATCTCTCTCCTCAAACCAAAGACCGACAAAAATATAAATTGTAAGTGTGCATGAAAGCATCAAATGCGAATAGGACATAGTCGGTGTTAGCCACAGCCCGATCAGCACTCCTAGTTGGATTGGATGGCGTACAAATTTATAAAATAGCTTCTCTTTAAAATCGATAGCGGGAGCAGGTTTGTTGATGAAGTTTAGATAGATTTGCTGTAATCCGAAAAGTTCAAAATGGTTTATGATAAAGGTCGAAAAGAGAGAAAATAGCCAACCAAATAGATATCCTGCGGTTAGTAAGTTTCTTATGATCTCATTATCGACATGCCATAAAACCCCCTCCAACGGCTGCCAATACAGACAAATCAATCCCAATGCCAATCCTGAAAAAAGGACATAGGTACTCCGTTCTGCTGCGAGGGGGATAATCTTTGTCAGATATTTTTTAAAGAGGGA
>NZ_JAFLKV010000080.1:0-2386 GCF_019163035.1 Sulfuricurvum sp. | reverse complement strand
CAAAGAGGTAGCTGCCATCATCGCAAAAATGGGAATTAGTGTTCCGGTATGGATAGAAGATGCGATAAATCCGATCGATCCGGCGATGGTAAATTCACTCACTCCGATCACTGAATTAGCAACACCGCTGTCATTTTTAAAAAATTCCAGTGCCAAAGCAATACCGTTACCGAAGATAACACCCAATATCCCGACATAGATAGTCATGGCTAAAAAGACGGCTAGGATGTTGGGAGAATAGGAGATGGCATAGAGAATTACCCCAGCGATGAACTGAATACCCATTCCTACCGCTAAAATAGTTTTCGGCTCGTAGGTACGAACCATTTTGATGTTTAGGCGTGTAAATACGATCATCACAAGGACATTAGCACCGAATAAAATCGGAAAAAGTGTTTTCGTGACATGGAAATATTCCATATAAATAAAACTGGATTTTTCGATAAAGATAAACATCCCAGAAAAAGAGAATGAGAGTGCCAAGATATAACCAAGTGCCTCTTTGTGGCTCAAAACTCTTTTGTAGGCTTCGAATATTTTGGTATGGGTTTTTGTCCCAGTTTCTGGCAGATAAAGAAAAATAATGAGGAAAACGGCACTGCTATAGATTCCTAAAAACAAAAACACATAATTCCATGAAAAGTAGGAGATGACAAGTGCACCCAGAGCAGGGGCTATCATAGGAGCAATCATTGTGATCGATGCGATGGTCGAAAATACTTTTGCCGCCTCTTTACCGTGAAATAGATCCCGTACAATTGCCGAAGAGTTGACAATGGCTAATCCACCTGAAAGTGCTTGCAGTGCACGAAAAAAGTAGAGCTCTTCGAGGGTGCTGGTGGTATAGAGGGCAAAATCGGCTGCTGTGAAAAATCCTAACCCGATAAGAGCCGTCATCCGTCTGCCGATACGGTCAGAGAGAATCCCCCCGATCAGCTGTCCCAACGCAAAAAAGAGCAAAAAGATACTGATTGTCATTTCGATTTTTTCGATCCCTACGTGTAAGTATCGAGCGATCTCAGGCATAGAGGGGAGGTAGGTATCGATTGCCAGTGGGGTAACAGAGGTGAGTGCGGCGAGTAGAACGACGAGGAGAATATGATTATAGGCTTTTTGCATACTAAATGATACCCATGTTTGGATAATAGTGATGAATGAGCTAGAAACAATTTAGCTCTAATAATAGATAAGAACAGACAATGCATATCATAAATAAATACCTATTTAACTCAATTTTTAGGAGCATTGTATGGCTGTTTTAATTACCGATTCTTGTATAAATTGCGATGCGTGTATCGAGGAGTGTCCTGCGACGGCTATCGTCAGCGCCGATGAGTCACCGCTTGTGAGTGGAGAATACACCTACGTTAAGCCTGAAAAATGTATCGAATGTGTTGATTCGGCAGTACCGAAATGTGCTGATGTCTGTCCTACGGAGGGGTGTATTGTATGGGATATGCCCTATATTGCTGAGTACAATGACCATTTTATCCAAAGCGGCGAGTATGTGATCCGTGTACATAAAAGTAAAGGTCTTATGTCACCAGAGGTTAATCCGATGCCTTGGCGTGAGAGTATCACAATAGAGCAAAGAGCAGGACGGGTCAGTGTGGGGCAGACACTGACGCTTTATAATTAAAAGTGAGGTTGCTAAAGATGCGGCTTCATAAAAATAAGAGATTACGGCAATGAAATTTAAAAATTATTAACGATCATGCGGGTTGCCGTGACCTTTATTTCCTTCTTTTCGATCATCCCGTGATTCTTTACGATCCTCTTTGCGTTCACGTCGATCCTCACGGATCTCTTTACGGTTATCGCGGTAATGTCGATCAATACGATCATAATGGTCACCTCCTCGACGACGCTCTATCACTTCATCTGGGCTAATACGATGATAATCTGAGAGAAAACGGACATTGACTAAATCAACAATCTCACGATCATACAAACGATGTTTTTTATTATAACCATAGGCTTTACCGTATGGGGGACCGTAAGAGTGAGCGGTATTTATAACGTAAATATTTCGAGGATTAAGCCCAAGACGAAGGGTAATATCCCACCAACTCTGTCCCCGCAGTCGTAAATTCGTGATATATTCAACATTCCGATGCGAATGACGTGCGAGATAATAAGCTACCCCTACCTCTTCACGCGGAATTCGTCGTTCAACCACCACAACTTCTCGTTGAGGGACTTGGTAATACTCTCCGATAGAAAGAGAAAAACCGTCTATATTGCCATCCGATCCCGAAATACCAATATCAAAATTGGATCCGAAAAGTAGAGTTCCAGCTAATACAAAAGCGTATACTGTTGTTTTCATGTATGACTCCTTTGAGGTTATAAGCAGCATCATAACTGTTATTTGTGTATGAATAGT
>NZ_JAFLKV010000048.1 GCF_019163035.1 Sulfuricurvum sp. | reverse complement strand
CGCTCACGGTTCCCCATGTCGCTGTAAAGTCCCTCTTTGAGGACGTTTCCGAACTCTTTGTAGAATGCGTCGTATTTTTCGGCGTCGTTTTCAGAGACTTTTGCAAGTTCGCTGAGGACTTTTTTAACCGATGCATTTTTGATCTTCGCCATAACGCGGTTGCTTTGGAGGATTTCACGGCTGACATTGAGCGGAAGGTCGGCAGAATCGATCACCCCGCGAAGGAAACGGAGGTAAGTCGGCATAAGCTCTTTTTCATCGTCGGTGATGAAGACACGGTTGATGTAGAGTTTGATACCGCTTTGGTAGTCAACGCGGTACAAATCCATCGGTGCTTTGGCAGGGACGTAGAAGAGGGTTGTGTACTCTAATGTACCCTCTGCGCGGTTGTGCATCCAGAGTAACGGTTCGCTGGAATCGTGAGCGATGCTGGAGTAGAAATCTTTGTACTCTTCGTCGGTGATCTCTGATTTGCTGATCGTCCACAATGCGTTGGCTTTGTTGATTTGTTTGTTGACGAGTTCGTTGTGACCTTTCTCTTCACCTTCGGCTGGGGCTACCCACTCCTCTTTGTCCATGTAGATCGGGAAAGGGATGTGGTTGGAGTATTTTTTAACGATGCTATCGATACGGTGAGTCTCCAAAAACTCGCTCTCATCGTCTTTGAGGTGCATGATGATGGTTGTACCGTGTGTGTCACGTTCTGCTGGCTCTAGGTCATATTCTGACCCTGCCATTGAGCTCCATTTATAAGCTTGCTCTTCTCCGGCTTTGCGAGAAATAACTTCCACTTTGTCCGCTACCATAAACGAGGCATAGAAACCGACACCAAATTGACCGATAAGGTTCGAATCTTTTTTCTGATCGCCTGAGAGTTTTTCGAGGAACGCTTTGGTTCCTGATTTCGCGATGGTTCCGAGGTTCTCTACTAGATCCGCTTCGTTCATCCCGATACCTGTGTCACTGATCGTGAGGGTTTTTCCCTCTTTGTCGATGATGATATCGATACGAGGGGCAAAGTTCACCCCTTTGTACGCCTCGTCGGTGAGGACGAGCATGTTGAGTTTGTCGAGGGCGTCGGAGCTGTTCGAGACAAGCTCGCGGACGAAAATCTCTTTGTTAGAGTACAAAGAGTGGATCATGAGATGTAAGATTTGTGAGACTTCAGTCTGGAACTGATGTTTTGCCATGTGACTATCCTTAAAGGTTAAATTTTGAGCTGTGATTGTAACGAAATAGCATTAATAATGCAAGGGGTATCAAACAAGTTGAGTGTAGTTGACTAATACTTAATGTGTGTGAGGTAGAGACCGTTATGGGGTGCAATATCCGTGGAATATCGCTTGACACAGTTCAACTGCTCTATAAGTTGCTCTTTTGTCGCTTTCCCTGCCGAGATACGGAGTAAAAAACCGACCATTAGGCGGATTTGGGAGCGTAAAAATCCGTTCCCCTCGAAGACGAGGACAAAATATCCTTTGTGCGAGTAAGCGTAGGCGCGGTAGATGATGCGGGTGAAGTGATCCATATCGTTGCCGCTTTTTTTAAAAAGCTCAAAACTATGCGTCCCCTCGAAACATTTGATGGCATCGGTAATGATATAGCGGTTGAGGGTGGGGATAAAGGAGACGAAGTTGTCTTCGAACGGGTTGGTCGTCCCCTCTTTGATGATGTATCGATAGACGCGACGTTTAGCACTATAACGTGCATGAAATTCATTCTCTACAAACTCGATACGTAAAATCCGTAACGAGTTGGGGAGTTGGAGGTTGAGCATATCTTTAAGTCGGAGAAGATCATCCCAAAACAGCGGTAAATCGATGTGCATAACCTGATGTGTCGCGTGAACGCCTCGGTCGGTTCTTCCTGAGCCTTTGGGGGCAGAGTTTATTTTGAGCCGTTTGAGGGCGATGATGAGGGTTCCGATCACGGTTTCGTGGGTGGTGGGTTGTTGTTGTGAACCCATAAACGCTGAGCCGTTGTAGCTCATCGTGATCTTGGCACGGTTCAAAAGCGGTTCCCTACTAAACGTTTATAAAAGGTGTAGGTAACGAGAAGCCATGCAAGGGCGATCACCCAAATAGCGTGAAATCCGAGCCATTGCTGTAGTATCATAGCCGAGGCATAAAATGCGATAATCGAGAGAAAAAGCCATAGGTAAATCCACCGCTTTTGGTGGCGGGCATGGACAACTCCGAGGGCAATGATCAAAAAGATCGAGATAAGGGGAAAGAGACTCAATAAACTATTGGTAATAAAGCGCTGATTTTTTCGGTCTCTGAGCTCATCGTTCGTCCAATAGTCAAGGGTATCGCGGTAAATCATCGGATCGGTGGACATTTTATCATTGATATAAGCCGTTTTAAAGAGCATTGTTTTTAGTAGCTCATTATTGTAGCTGTAGCTCTCTCCGTTATCCAATTTGAGTTGTAATACTCCGCTTTTGTTGATCAGTTCTGCTTTATCCGATTTGATAAGTATCTCATCTTTCATTGCTTTGTTAAAAAGGACGACATCTTCAAATACACGGGAATTTTTGTCACTTTTGTTGACAAAAAGCATCCAGTCGCCAAAATGGTGACCAAATTCTGAAGCGGTAAGGTTAAATTTGGCTTCAGCCCTTTTTTTCTCTAAAAAATTGGCGGAAATAATTTTGATATAGGGGGTAACGACGATAAAATTGACCAAAAGTAAAAGGGTTAGCAGCAATGCCGGAATGGCTAAGACACGTGCGATAAACGCAGGAGAAATCCCCAGAGAGAAAACGACGACCATCTCATTATCATTGGAAAGGCGATAGAGTGCCAATGCTCCGCCGATGACGAAAGCGATGGGGAGGGTATAAAAAAGTAGTTCAGGAATAACGAAAAGATAGAGTTTACCCATCTCGATAATATTGAGTTGAATGACCGCCGTATAGGTAGCGAGTTTGATCAAAAATATGACCGATGCAATCGCAAAGAGGGGGAGAAAAATCGAGAAAAAGAGAATCGATAAATGCGATAAAATATACTGACGTAATTTACCCATATATGCCCACCAAATAATTGTTAACATAGCTATCAAACATCAAAACAAGCCAACACCCCATCGCTAAAAAGGGGATGAACGGAAGCTCTTTGGACTCATCGCTCTCATCTCGGGTGAGAAGAAGTACGGGGAGTGCTAACACGGCACCGATAAAGACAGCAACCAGACCGAGTTTGACCCCTAGCAGTGCTCCCATCGTAGCGGCGATCATAATATCGGCTTCGCCCATCGCCTCTTTTTTGAGAATATAAGAGATGTAAAAGCGCAACAGCGAAAATCCACCTGCAAAGAGCAGGGCGTTGGTGACATTGTAGCCGAATTGTTCCAAGGAGGCTACGCTGAAAATAGCGACGGTGAGGGCACCTAGGTTGAGGCTATCGGGTACCATTTTGTAGCGGTAATCGATTGCCGAGAGGGCGAGGAGGAGATCAAACGTCACCGCAACACCGAGTGCTTGAGCGGTAAATCCGAATTTCATCGCGCTAAAGAGAAAAATAAGGGCGCTAAGGAGTTCGATAAGAGGGTATTGCACCGAAATTTTTGCACCGCAAAATGCACATTTTCCCCGAAGAAAGAGCCATGAGAAGATCGGTACGTTATGCCATGCACGAAGCGGAGTATTGCAACTCATGCAGTGCGATGCGGGAAAGGCGACACTCTCATCACGCGGAATGCGTAAAATGACGACATTTAAAAAAGAACCGATCAATGCCCCAAAAATAAATACAAATAGCAGTTCCATCAGTTTAATCCTCCGAAGCGTCTTTCAACGGTTTTAAATTTTTTGATAATCGATTCGAGTTCATCAGTGTCGAACTCCGGCCAGAGGGTTTTGGTAAAAAAGAGTTCCGCATACGCCGCCTGCCACATCATAAAATTAGAGAGGCGATGATCTCCTCCCGTACGGATGAGCAAATCGACATCATGAGTACAATCGAGAGCATTCGTCAGGGATTCTACCGTTATAGCTCCGTTTTCACGTAGAGAGTTTGCCGCACGGACGATCTCATCGCGCCCTCCGTAGTTGAGTGCCAGACATTGGCTCAGAGCGGTACACCCCTCGGTGGCTTTTTGGACGTCGTCGATGACGTTGCGGAGTGATTTGGAAAATAGGGATAGATCACCGATAGGCTCAAAACGGATGTTGTTATCCAGATAGGTAGCGCGTTCGCTTTTGAGGTATTTTTCTAAAAGTTTCATCAAAAATTCGACTTCGAGTTTCGGGCGCTTCCAGTTTTC
>NZ_JAFLKV010000020.1 GCF_019163035.1 Sulfuricurvum sp. | reverse complement strand
CCTTTTTCCTGTGCATAAATAAAAGGGGTAAACCCAATCCACGGATTGGTAGAAATACGTATTTTTGTAGCTTCCAAAGGACGATTAACATACAAATACGTAATCGCTACGGCACTTATTAAAAACAGTAATACAAAACCCAAAATACGAGCTTTTTTCATATCAAACTCTCTTTAATAGAACATTTACTTATAATAACACATAATTCTTTATAAAGCTTTACCCATCATGTTACAATACGTTCTAAATTAAAAAAAGAGAAAAAAAATTATGCGTTTATTGTTGATTCTATGGTTTGGGTTTTTAGCCCTTTTGGGAGACGAGGGGTACAATGGTAAAAGCATTATCCTAACCCTCCCCTCACCATCAGGAACCATCATTAGCCACGATCGCAATATCAGTGTCCTATCCCACCCCACAGCTCCTACTCAAGGGATCGCTATTCTTCCTATCGACTATTATGCCGCGCTTGGGGATAGTAACTTGACATGGATTTCACCGGCGAAAACATCCCTTATTCCTCTAACCATTAAAAGCATTCCCTATCCCATCGAAACCCTAAGTGTCGATCCTGCATTAGTAACGCCTCCCCTTGAAATGATGGAGCGAATAGAGCGAGAACGACTACAGGCAAAAGAGATATATGAACACTTCACCCCTATTCGCTATTGGAACAAACCGTTTATCAAACCTCTCGATACCTTTATAACAAGTGAATACGGTTCAGCCCGGACCTATAACGGAACGCTCAAAAGCTATCACGGAGGGGTCGATTTCAGAGCCCGAACTCCCATCCCCATTCAGGCAACCAATAACGGTATCGTTATCTTAGCCCAAGAGCGCTACTACTCTGGAGGGACAATCATCATCGATCACGGCGAGGGAATTTACAGTTGTTACTTCCACCTCAGCCGATACGATGTAAAAGTGGGTGATTATGTCAAACAGGGAGATATTATAGCTTTGAGCGGAGAGAGCGGACGGATTACGGGTCCTCATTTGCATTTTGGTATGATGGTGCACGGGGTACAAAGCGATCCCCTCGATCTGATTACAAAAATAAACACTTTATTTGAAACAACCAAGGAGCCTCATGAAGAAATTAGCGTTAAGTAGCACACTACTTGCTACTGCCCTTAGTGCTTTTTCCACGACCAATATCCAGTACCTCTACGGTGATTTTGAAGGTCAAACATTCTTAGACACCCAAAACGGAGCCAAACAAACCGTTACGGCAGAGCACTATCGTACCTTTGAGTATGGTGACTTATTCATGTTTGCTGATTTTGCCTACGCACACGACGGTCTCCAATTTACCAACAAAAAAAATGACCTCTACGGTGAGTTATCGCCACGTCTAAGTTTGGATAAAATCGGTGGCTTTTCTAGCTCAATGGGAATCCTAAAAGAGAGCTATGCGGCGTTTCAATACAATCGCGGAGACAAATATCACGCATGGCTGTATGGGGTAGGGTGCGATTTAGCACTTCCGGGATTCTCCGTTTTTGGGGTCAACCTTTACCGAAAAATTCAAAATATCGGAGACAATACCTATCAACTCTCCCTAAATTACACGTTGCCAGTAAGAGATGGATGGCATATTGAAGGATTTACCGACTGGACAACGCGTGATTTTTTGAGTCAAAATCAGCTGCTTTTTGATCTTTCGCCTATTACAGGGGTTAAAGCGGGGAAGTTAGAGATAGGGACGGAGTGGCACTATTACCATGAAAACAGCTATCACACCGATAATGATGTATTTCAGGCAATGCTTAAATATACGTTTTAATCTTTTTTCAAAGCGGCCCAGATAAAGCCGCCGAGACCGACACCAACAACGAGCACCAAAAACACAACTTGAAACCAGTCCATCGCGGTCATATTATTTCCTTCAATTCTTTTTCTTTGAGCTGTCCGCATGCCGCACTAATATCCAGCCCTTTAGAATCTCGGATCGTACACAACACGCCGTGCTTGATCAGATACTCTTGAAACGCCACCATATCCGCACGTGTCGGACGCTGATAATCAGACCCCTCATACGGGTTAAAAAAGATCAGATTCACTTTCGCCTTGATCCCATGCAACAGTTTCACCAGTTTTTTTGCCGAAACTAAATCATCATTTTTATTTTTGATAACGAGATACTCGAACATCACCCGTTTACGGGTATCGATCGGGAATCGCTTCACCGCCTCGATGATCGAAGCAATATTATACGCCTTATTCATCGGGATCAATTCACTGCGAAGTTCATCATCGACGGCATGGAGTGAAATAGCGATATGAACCCCTAAATCCATCTGACCCAGTTTGTCGATTTTACTGCTCAACCCGCTCGTCGAAACCGTTTGTCGTTTACCTGAAATCGACAACCCCTCTTCATCTTTAAAAATTCTAATCGCTTTCGCGAGATTCTCAAGATTATCAAGCGGCTCCCCCATCCCCATATAGACGATATTAAGCCGTCGATGGGCGGCGAGGTTATTATCCATCTTCACCGCCAATACCTGCGCCACTATCTCCCCCGCGCTCAGATCGCGGGTAAATCCCCCTTTGGCGGTGAGACAAAACGAACATCCCACTTTGCACCCGACCTGTGTCGAGACACAGACCGTAAAACGGGCTTCATGTTCGATGTTCCCCTCATCGTCAATGCTTTCATCTTTCATCTTCAGCCATACCGTCTCGACCGTTTTTCCATCGCTCAGTTCAAAGAGATATTTGATTGTTCCATCCGTCGAGCACTCTTTTCGGGCAATTTTGAGGGGCATGATCTCATAGTCACGTTCCAGCTCTTCGCGCATCGCTTTGGGGAGATTTGCCATCGTATCAAAACTTGTCGCATATTGGTGATATATCCATCCCCAAATTTGTTTGGCACGAAATGAAGGTTTCACCATACTCGCGAGTTCGGTTTTGGTGTAATCCAAAATACATTTTTTAGCCATGGATTAACCCTTTCTCTTTTAAATGTTCACGCAACAGCACTTTAGCAAACCCGTGATTGGCGATAAAGTCACGATGAGCGTTTGCATCGCAGTAATTGGTGATACAAAAAACACCCCCCGCAGGGATACCAAAAACCTGAGCTACTCGCATAACGCTGAAAAACTCCATGTTTTCAATCCCCATCCCGAGCGTTCTCATTTGCTCCATCGCACGCTCACTCGTCGTGATGTAGTTCGAGGAGTTCACGATAACATCTTTGATCGATTCCGTTTGTGCTGAAATGACGTTATCGATCGGTGTATAGGCACTTTTATCCAAAAATCCTAACTCGATGTTAGCCGCCGTTTTAGACTCGACGATGTCATTTATTTTGTGATCACCATAACTTCCCGCACTCCCGACGAAGATGAGAAATTCGGGTTTGTGCACCAAGCAGTGACGGGTTAGATTGATTGCGCTGTCGATTAGCCCGACCCCTATCGGAGTTGCGAAATCAAACGTCTCGTTATTACCCGCGCATAAAATCATAACCGTACCGGAATCCCATTAAACGAAAGATACCGCTTCAAATCCATGATATCAATCTCTTTGTAGTGGAAAATACTCGCCGCCAGTGCCGCATCGGCACCGTGTTCAAACGCCTCTTTGATATGTTCCATCGTCCCCGCACCGCCGCTGGCGATAACAGGAACATTGACCGCGCGGCTGATTTGCTCGGTGATGGAGAGATCAAATCCCGCTTTGGTGCCATCGGCGTCCATCGAGGTGAGGAGAATCTCTCCCGCACCTCGATCCACAACCTCTTTTGCCCATTCAAAGGCATTAATTCCCGTATCGACCCGACCGCCGTTGAGATAGACGTTGTATTGATCGCCCGTACGCTTCACATCGATAGCGACGACGATACACTGGGAGCCGAAACGTTTGGCTCCTTCGTTGATAAACTCAGGTCGTTTAATCGCCGCAGAGTTGATACTCACCTTGTCGCACCCGACGGCAAGAAGTTTATAAATATCATCAAGAACTCGGATTCCACCGCCGACCGTGAGAGGGATAAAAACCTCTTTAGCGACCTGTTCTACGATATGAACGATGGTATCGCGCTCTTCGTGAGATGCGGTAATATCGAGGAATGTCAGTTCGTCCGCACCCTCTTCGTTGTACCGTTTTGCTACTTCGACAGGATCCCCCGCATCTTTGAGTCCGACGAAATTGACACCCTTAACAACCCGTCCGTCTTTGACATCGAGGCACGGAATAATCCGCTTTGCAAAAAAATTATCCATTTGACACCTTGTGCGCAATCATTATGAAATTATAA
>NZ_JAFLKV010000119.1 GCF_019163035.1 Sulfuricurvum sp. | reverse complement strand
CGGCACTGGAAAGCTCTCCGCGTGAGTGCTCAGAGTACGAGAGGATTTTAAAATTGTGGGAATACTCCACCATCAACGCATTTTTACACGCATCGATCGGACCATTCCCATGCCCTTCGCTTCGGATCATTTTGCCATTATGGGTGTATTCCAACACGCATTTGGCGGAGTGCTCTTTGGCACTCTCGGAGATCACCGAATAATCCACGAACTCGATGTCATGCGGTTCGCCAAAATAGGTTTTCTCGAAAATGTCTAAAATCTCTTCGCTTGAGAGTTCGCGTCCCGCTTCGTCGGTAACACGCTGAACGATGGTTCCGATTTCAGGGTGCATTTTCTTCGGCAATGAATAGCCGAATTTATCTTCGAGAACGTAGGCTACGCCCCCTTTGCCCGATTGGGAGTTGATACGGATAATCCCCTCGTAGTTGCGCCCTACATCGCTCGGATCGATAGGGAGATACGGTACTTCCCAAAACGGATCCTCTTTAGCACGCTGATACGCTAACCCTTTGTTGATCGCATCTTGGTGAGAACCTGAAAATGCCGTGTAAACGAGCTCGCCCACATACGGGTGGCGCTCATGGGTTTTCATGTCCGTGCACTCTTCTACAACGCGCACCACCGTCTCCAAATCGCTGAAATCAAGCTCTGGATCAACCCCTTGGGTAAACATATTGAGCGCGAGGGTGATGATATCGACGTTTCCGGTGCGCTCACCGTTGGAGAGCAACGTCCCCTCGACACGATCCGCGCCCGCCAACAACGCTAATTCGGTTGCTGCAACGGAGGTTCCGCGGTCATTGTGGGTGTGGGTCGAGATCAATACATGCTCACGGTTGGTGAGGTGACGGCTCATCCACTCGATCTGATCGGCATAGACGTTTGGGGTCGCCATCTCGACCGTTGCGGGGAGGTTAATCACCACTTTACGTGACCCGCTGATACCCCAACGATCCGTTACGGCGTTACAGATACGGACGGCAAATTCGAGTTCCGTCCCCGTAAAGCTCTCAGGGGAATATTCGAGCATGATCTCGCCGTCATGTTTAAGAGCGCGGGCTTTGACCATATCGACCCCTTCCATAGCGAGGGCGATGATCTCGTCTTGCTCTTTTCCGAAGACGATCTTACGCTGTGCAACCGAAGTGGAGTTGTACAAATGGACAATCGCTTTTTTGACTCCCTCGAGAGCTTCAAATGTCTTATCGATCAAATGTTCGCGCGCTTGGACGAGAACCTGAACCGTCACATCATCAGGAATCAGTTTTTGCTCGACCAAAGTGCGTAAAAAGTCAAATTCGACTTTCGATGCGGAGGGAAATCCCACCTCGATATTTTTAAATCCGAGTTTCAGCAAGAGGTTGAAGAGAGAGAGTTTTTGATCCAAATTCATCGGGGTGATCAACGCTTGGTTTCCGTCGCGAAGATCGACACTGCACCAGATTGGGGCGTGCGTGATGGTTTTGGTAGGCCAAATGCGATTTGGCAAATCAACTTGAGGATAAGGGCGATATTTGCCCGCAGACATGTTTTTCATGTTGGTTTCCTTTGAATTTCTCTTCTCAATGCTCTTGCTGGGTGCAAATGAGTGGCGGAATTATAGCAAAAAGGGAAACAAACGGGGATGAACTCTGATATTATCGTTTTTCGATCTTTTCGATGATATGGGTTGCCCCGTTTTGGGTGATCAAATTCCCTAATGCTTCACTTTTTGCTCGTATATCACTCCCTATTGCCTCTTGCAGTTTAAGAAGCAACCCCTCACTTTGGCGCTCGCACCATCCGGCATTATGGTCGATGATATAGCGGGCATTATGGTACTGATGATCGGCGGCGGCGTAGGGAAAGGGGATATAAAAAGCGGGGATTTTTGCCGCGCACAGCTCCCATAAGGTACTCGCCCCTGAACGGCTCACCGCAAAATCACTCTTCTCACACAACTCGGCGATTTGCGTGGTAAATCCGTACACTTCCGCTTCGATTCCGAGATGATGGTATGCCGCACGCACCCGCTCTTCTTCTTTTAATCCGCACTGGTGGATAATATGTATCCCACCGTGAGCCAACCAAGGAGCTATTTCAAGTGCCAAATCATTTATAAATTTAGCCCCCTGAGACCCCCCTAAAAAAATCACCGTTTTCACTTCGGTTCGGATACGCGCATTCTCAAAATAGCGAGCATTGACGGGATAATCACAATGATTTTCCCCCTCTTCATACGAACTGAAAAAACGTTTCGCATACGGACGCAATAATCGGTTTAGTTTCCCCGTCACGGCGTTTTGTTCATGAATATAGAGCGGTACTCGTGAAACAACCGCCGCTAGTGCCGCAGGTGCCGCCGAAAAACCTCCGACACTCACCACCGCATCCGCATGAAATTTTCCGATCAAATCACGAGATTTCAAAGAGGCTTTAAAGACTTTCCACAGTGCGCCAAGCTTTCCAAATCCCGATTTATTCACCACACCCGTCGTTTCGAGAAAATGAACCTCATCAAAAAGGGTACTGTCCGCAAACCATTGGCGATCTTGACCTGAGGTTGAGCCGATAAACATAACTCGATGTCCCCGCTCGCGGGCGACTTGTGCTAGTGAGAGGGCGATCACCAAGTGCCCTCCGGTTCCGCCGCCGGTAAAGATAAGATTCACTTTTTATCCCCCGATTTGTATTGAATTTTTTTGGAGACCATGATAACCATCCCTATCCCTATCGCGGAAGCCAACATCGCCGATCCTCCGTAGCTCAAAAACGGAACCGAGATCCCTTTAATCGGAGTTAACCCGCTGATACCGTACGCATTAACCATAAAGGCAAACGTAATCAATAGCCCCACACCCAAACTAAACAGATAGGCGGTATCGTTATGGGAACGGTTCGCGATTTTAAACAGACGGTGTAGCAACATTATAAAGAGCATCGTCACCGCAAAAACACCTAAAAAACCGAACTCTTCGGCAATACCCGCCAACACGAAGTCGGTATGAACCTCACTCAAAAAACCGAGTTTGAACGTTCCGCCCCCCAACCCCGTTCCGAAAAGTGCTCCGTTATGGATCGCATTAAGCGAGTGTCCGATTTGATACGCTTCCTCACCGTTTTCTATCCGTAAATGTTTCGCAATCGATTCGGGGAAAAAGGCTAAGATGGTATTTTGTGCCGATGCCCACCACGATAAAATACGGTTAATACGGTGTTCAGAGGTAACAATCAGAAAAATAAACGCGCCCAATGCCCCCATAATCAAGGTGATAAAAAACCGAAAACTGCTTCCGGCAAAAAAGAGCATAAAGGCTAACGTCAATGCAAGGACAATAACCTGCCCCAAATCATTCTGTAAAAAAGCGATCAAAAACATCACCAATACAAAGATAGCAGCATACGGGGCTACCCGTTTGAACTCTTCTAACACCCCCATATTCGAATGGTGCCCGAGTTTACGCGAAAAACTCCACGCCAAAAAGTAAACAAACCCGATTTTAAAAAACTCAACGGGGGCGAGGGAAAATCCGAACAGTTTGATCCACCGCTTTGCACCGCCGACTTCACTTACCAGCGATGCAGGGAGAAAAGGCATAACCAGCATCAAAAATATCCCTCCGAAAAAAAGGGTAAGCCCTAATCGATGAAGCCAAATATCAGGATCAAGCTGTGCAAGAGACCACATAATAAAAATCGAGAAAATAGCAACAACCAGTTCACGCATCACGAAATGAAAATCGTTATATTCGAACAATACGACGGTATATGCCGTAAGGGTATAGGAGCATATAACCCCTATGGTAATCAGTGCTGTTGTTAATAGAAATAATTTTTTATCAGGCATTTTAGGACTTATTTAATGTATAATTTACGTAAGTATATCGCTCTTTATAAAAGAGTTCGATAAAACCATTTTGTGAGAATATGGAATGTTTTTTGCTTTGGTGTTCTAAACAAATCGAGAGAAAGGGGAAAGTAACATGGGAATCACTGTTTCACGAGCACATGACCTGATGCAAAACGCTATGAACTACCGTTCAGCACGCCAAGACATCATTGCCGGAAATATTGCCAATGCTGACACCCCTTTCTATCGCCCTAAAGATATCAGTTTCGAAGATACCTTAGCCCAAAAAAGCGCTGAGATTTTTAGAGACAAATCTCAAACCCTCCAAATGGCTCAAACCAACGGTGCTCATTTGGGACCGATTGATTCGGGTTCATCTAAACCAACCACCTTTTTTCGAGACGGTCATATGGCACGTAACGACGGCAATAGCGTCGATTTGGATGTTGAAACAACCGAAATGGCAAAAAATTCCACGATGTTTAATGCCCTCACTGCTGCGATCAAAAAAGATTCCAACTTGTTTAAAAGCGTCATTGACGCTTCGAGCAAAAC
>NZ_JAFLKV010000110.1:2271-4426 GCF_019163035.1 Sulfuricurvum sp. | reverse complement strand
CGAGTGGATTGCAATCTAATCAACACTATCTTGTTAGCTATGTAGATGGTTCGCTCGATATTACCCCAAAATCCCTCACCGTTACCGCAACGGCGGCGGATAAAGTCTATGATGCCACGACTACTGCCTCTGCGACTTTAGCCTCTAGCGATATCATTAGCGGTGACATCGTCACATTCGGGGGAAGTGCCACGTTTGCGGATAAAAATGTCGGAGTGGCAAAAACCGTTACGGTGGATACGTTGAGTAAAGCGGGAACCGATGCACTCAACTACTCGATCACCAACGCCACCGCAACCGACACGGCAGACATCACCGCAGCACCTCAAGTGATCCCTAATGAAGTTATTACCGCTCAGGATAAAATAGATATGAGTGCCCCCACAGAAATCTTGACAAACAAAATTGCTATCGTCCCTACCGAAAGTACAATACTCTCCATTGAAATGGGTGAATATATCGTTTTTGACACCAAGCACCTAGAACCCGATAGATTGATTATTAACAATGGCTACTACACCCTCAACAGTGTAAGTGCCGACACGGATGCAACTATTTTATTTAATGGAGAGAGTATTGATTCAAAGTCAAAATCATACTGCGGGTTTAATTACCGCCCTGCCCATCAGAAGAAAGCACGAAAAAAATATCCCCTACCAAAAATATCTGTGTCACATCCAAAATTACGTAAACTACCTTTGAAAACAAATAAACGCAGTTTATCAAGTAAAACTGATCGCTTATGCTGGTATGGATCACTCACAATAACACGATCAACTCAACGATGAATAATATTGGTACGACGGACCCGTTACTGTATCATTTGGAATATTACGATAAGTAATTTAACGCCCATTTTATTAATTCACATAATGGAACTAAAATTGCTTAAATATATTTATGAAGCATATTTTTTTCTCTCTATTTTGTATTTTGATTCCCATTCTGATACACGCTTCTGATGCCCCTTTAGACGCAGGTATAATCTTACAAAATATAAAATCTGTTGTACCGCATACACCGTTTTCTCCAAAACCCTCGATAAGCATCAAAGCAGAAAATGACAATACTCTACAACCGGGCAAACCGTTTATGGTCAAAAAAATTCAAATTACAGGCAATACCTA
Source organism: Sulfuricurvum sp. (assembly GCF_019163035.1). GTDB lineage: Bacteria > Campylobacterota > Campylobacteria > Campylobacterales > Sulfurimonadaceae > Sulfuricurvum. Next base: position 3,299 of record NZ_JAFLKV010000110.1, on the reverse strand, counting down.
TTTTGATACGGCAACCCTACATTCATTGGTAGCGGACGCGGAGGGGAAAATGCTCTCTCTCAGTAATTTAGTAAAGCTGGCGGCTACCCTCACTGATTATTATAATACCAACGGCTATCCGCTAACGAGGGCGATTATTCCCGCACAGACAATTCATGAGGGTATGGTATCTATACAAATCATTGAAGTGACCTATAATAAAATCAATCTCAACAACAGCAGTCGAGTCAATGATGCTTTGTTACAAGATACGTTAGCACCGTTAAAAGAAGGTCAAGCTATTACGAAAGAGCTATTGGACCATACATTGTTACTGCTTTCCGATATACCGGGAGTAGTGTGCAACGCCACACTTAAATCCGGAGAAAAAGTTGCTACCTCCGATCTTATGGTAAATGTTACCCCAACCCCTATGGTCTCAGGGAACGTTATCATAGACAATTACGGCAATCGTTATACCAGTAGGGAACGTATTAGTGCAAACATTAATGTAAACAATCCATTCCACCATGGTGATACGATAAGTTTGAGCGCCCTGAGTTCCGGTAGAGGGTTGAATTATCAGCGAATTGCCTACGAGTCAGTTGTGAATGGATCGGGGACTAAACTCGGCGGATCTTATTCAGAATTACGCTATAGGTTGGGTGAGCCTATAGCTTTTCTGAATGCACATGGCACGGCACAGGTTAAAAGTATATGGATAAAGTATCCACTCATGCGTACTTTAGATGTCAATGTGTACGGACGCATAGAGTATGACAAATTGCAACTGCACGACCATATCGATATAAGCTCCATGAAAAATGATCGCCATCTGGACAACGGGATCATAAGTTTAAATATGGATACGAGAGATACCCTCTTATCGGGGGGAGTGAATGCGATGAATGCTGACTGGACGATAGGTCAGGTCAGCTTCGAAAATGCCGCTGCGGAGCGAGAGGATGCACTGAGTGCAAACACGCAGGGGACTTTTTCAAAATTGAATCTTTATCTTGCTCGTTTACAACGATTGGATTCGAAAAGCG
>NZ_JAFLKV010000110.1:0-2171 GCF_019163035.1 Sulfuricurvum sp. | reverse complement strand
TTTTCAAAATTGAATCTTTATCTTGCTCGTTTACAACGATTGGATTCGAAAAGCGAACTTTTTCTTGATTTTTCGGCACAGTGGGCGAGTAACAATTTGGATTCTTCTGCCAAGATGACAGCGGGAGGTCCCTATGCGCTACGGGGATACGATGTCGGTGTGATTTCCGGCGATACATGGTACTCGACAACGGCCGAAATTCGTCATAAACTAGACCCGATTAAAGAAGAAGAGTTCCAAATAATTGCTTTTTTTGAACGAGCCGAACTAAAAGTCAACAAAAGTACTTGGAGTAACGGAGAAAATCACGTTACTCTTAGCGATGTAGGGGCAGGAATCAACTGGAACGGATCAAATCAATGGAGCGCACGAACCTATTGTGCCATACAGGTTGGAGCCTCTTCACCATTAGTAGACACTCATCCCTCACCCGTATTATGGGCTGAAATCAGAAAAGATTTTTAACGATTCAACCCTCTTGTACCAGCCGAGAGACTTCCTCTTTTTGAGGAAAATCAGCACCCATACTGATAATAAACGACGAGGCTTCTTGTAAGCTCAAGGTTGTCTTTTTGATCAACGCTTCATCGACCAGTACCGTATATCCACTCGTAGGGTTCGGAGAGGTCGGGATAAAAAGAACACAGATATTTTCATGACGGTTGAGTAAATAGGCGGGAACCCATAACCCCTCTTTGGGATACTCGACCAACACGACCTCTTTTTTGGTTCCGTCCTCTCCGCCGCTGAGCATCGCGGCGAGTTTTTTAGAGACCGAGTAGACGGAGCGAATCGCAGGAATTTTCTCAAATGTACTGTCAATCATCGAAACAAAGATTGAGCGTCCGTACTTCTCGATCGAAAATCCGAGCACGGCGAAAACAGCGATAACCCCTGCCATCAATGCTAATGTCACACCAAACGAGTTAGTGTAGTCATGGAGTGAAAGATAGGCACTAACGCCTAGATTTTTCAGATAATTCACCACTACAATGACCAAAATCAAAGGGAAAAGGGACAATGCCCCGACAAAAATATAACGAAGTAATAATCTGATTTTCGTACTCATAAAAATAACCTTTTAACTATGACAAATTACGCAATTATAGAATACTTTTTGAAACACTTTACTACAATAACACAACTATAGGAGAACCAATGCAACCATTTGCCGAATTTAAACTCAATTTAGAGATTTTTATCACTGATTTAAACGCTCTTATCGAGATCAACCATAAAACCATAGAGAATTTACTCGCTACGCCAGAAAAAACCTACGCCAATTTTGTCCGCCCTTTTGATCTGATGGAGGAGAATTTGGAGCTGTTGTTCACTCCGCTATCGCATATCAACGCGATCAAAAACTCCGAAGCGTCTCAAAAAGTATACGCCGATGCCCTCCCGATCCTCACCGATTACTCCACCTTTGTCGGGCAAAATCTCGATATTTACGAAGCGTTCAAAAGTGTCAAAGCCCGTGAATATGACTCTCTAAATATCGAACAGCGCCGTATTTTGGATCTCAATATCCTCCATTTTGAACTTGCGGGTGCCCATCTGGATGATGCTTCCAAAGAGCGTTTGGCGGAAATCAATCTACGCAAAAGCACCCTCACCAACGACTTCTCCCAAAACGTCCTCGATGCGACCAACGCGTATGAAAAAATCATCACCGATCCCGCCGATATAGAGGGTATCCCAGAGAGTGATTTGGAAAATGCCCGCTTTGAAGAAGACGGCATCACCAAATACCGCTTTACCCTCCAAATGCCCTCCTACATCGCTTACATGACCTATGGGACTAACCGCACTATCCGAGAAGAGCTGTACCGTGCCTACACAACACGTGCGCCCCAAAACGGAGCGATTATCGATGAGCTGATGGTACTTCGTCAAGAGAGTGCTGCGCTACTCGGATTTGAGAACTATGCCGAGTACTCCCTCGCGTCCAAAATGGCACCGAGCACGACAAGCGTTTTGAAGTTTTTAAATGAGCTTATCGATGCCTCTCGCAAACAAGGACAAAAAGAGCTCGAAGAGTTACGCGCCATTGCTCCGAATATCGATCTGCAAAGCTACGACACTGCTTACTACGGCGAAATCCTCAAAAAAGCCCAATACGACATCGACGAAGAGGAGTATCGCCCCTATTTCGAACAACGCAGTGTAAT
>NZ_JAFLKV010000040.1 GCF_019163035.1 Sulfuricurvum sp. | reverse complement strand
CCCATCGCTTCATCAAACTGATTTACTTTTTCCATAGTTTCTGCAATAATAGGTTCCAAAACCTCATAATCCAACCCGTGTTTCGCTAAAAACATATCAATCCCCTCTGAATCAAGCATCTCAATAGCACGCACCATTGTTAGCAATTCACCGTAAAATCCGTCCCCCTCGAACAATGCCCGCTCGATTTCAGGAGTGACATTCAGCCGTCTAAGCACTTCGCGGTGAGGTATGTGAAACAACAAATGGATCAAGGAGAGCATCCCGACGAAGTAAGCGGTAGCCTTTTGGGATTTCGTCGCATTCGGAGTAATAAGCTCTAAGAGTTTTGTCATCAGCTCTGTGCGATTGATAACCATTAACATCAAAGGGATCGTGTTTTGATTCGATTCTTGGGATTCTGAAAACATCAACAGCATAACCCAATGCGACAAAGGCTCACGCCCCACCAGTGTTAAGACATGGCGAACCGATGAGACAGGATTTTTCAATGAAAATACCGCCGAATTGATAAAGCGAATCAGCTTTAAACTCACCATATGGTTCAGTTCAAATGCCCGCACCAAATGTTCAATATCGGCATCCGATTGGAGCATATTCCATAACTGTACAACGGATTCTTGATCGAGAGAAAAAGAGGCGGTTTCGAGAACTTTTGGCTTGGATATAAAATATCCCTGAAAATAGGTGAATCCTTTTGCGACACACTCGGCATGAATATCGTGGGATTCAATCTTGGATCCAATAACATTCAATCCCATCTCTTTGAACTGCTCGACGTGATCACGCTCGATATTTCTGCTTCGGGTAATATCAATTTTTACAAATTCTAAATAAGGGAATATCGGAGAAAATTTCTCCATATTCTCAGCGGTAAAAGCAAAATCATTAAGAGCAAACCGGTATCCAAGCGACTTCAGTCTCTCTAAATGCTCGCATAATAGCTTATCGACTACACTCTCTTCCAACAGTGCATAAATCACCCGCTCTTTGGGTAAAAGATTAAAAAGTCCATGAAAAATAAATCGATGATCGACTCGAATAAATCCAAGCCGTTTACCTAATATCCGATCAATCCCAAATGCACTTTGCAAATCATTAATAAGAGTAGCTGTAGTTTGAGCATTCATACTCTGTGTAGATGAAAAAAGATCATATGCTTCAAGCGCACCGTTCTCATTCACAATAGGTTGACGACCGATATAACTTCTTCCCATATTTATTACTCTTCGATCAAAATCGGGGATGGCTCATAAAAATAATACCCTTGCGACGCGTCAATACCGATCGCCCTCACCTGATGAAAAATTTCTTCATTCGCCACAAATTCAGCAACAACACTAATTCCCATTTCATGCGCAAAATCACAAATATGTTTAACGAAAATCTGTGCGTTACGGTCATGTGGGAGATTTTTTATCAAGCTGGCATCAATTTTTAGTGTATCCACATTTAGTTTGAGCAAATGGTCAAAATTTGAATAACCCGAACCGAAATCATCAATGGCAAAACGGCAACCGATCGCTTTAAAACGATCAACAAACTCGCTCACAGAACTGTAATTTTCGATCCCTTCACTCTCTAAAATTTCAAAAATAATCAATTTTTCCACACCGTTTTCATGGATGGTCTGTTCTAAATAATCGGCTAAATCAATGTTTGTAAGGTCTTGTGTCGAAAGATTTAAGCTCACTGGAATATTGGTATCTTTAAAAACTGATACTACCTTATCAATCATTATCTTGGTCAGGTCAGGATAGAGCTTTGTTTTTTTGGCAATTTCTAAAAATAAATAGGGAGATATCACACTGCCATCTCGCTCAATAAGTCGTATAAGGGCTTCATATTTAATGATTTTACCGTTATTATTGTCCACAATCGGCTGAAAATAAGGGAGTATTCGAGACTCTTCTATCGCCTCTTTAATCCGTTTGTACCATGCTATATTATTCTCTTGTTCTTGTTTTGATTCACTCGTAAAAAGCTCCATGCTGTGGCGATTGCGTTTAGCTTGCTTAAGTGCAGCCGTAGCATGTTCTAAAACACGCTCATCTGCACGAGAATAACCGATAGTAGCAGTAAGAACAATCTCAATCTCATCAATTACAAATACCTCTTTTTGGGTTTTTGCGATCACGCCTTCTAAAAATTGAACAAATGGTTCCAAATCATCATAATTCTTCACAACCAAACCATACTCGTCACTTCCCAGTTTATAGAGCTCTATATTTTTATTAGATTGTATTTCAAGACGAAGCCAATCCCCGTATCGTGCTAAAATCGCATCCCCGATAGTAATTCCATACACTTCATTGATATCACTGAAACGATCAATATTAATAATCGCCAATGCACTTATATTTTTTTTCGATAGTGCCTCAACCAATGAAAAACGATTTGGCAAATCAGTATTTGCATCGGTTGAAAGGTGATATTTGAGCTGTTCACGTTGCTCGAACGAGTTGATGGCAAACCCTATATCACCCGCCAACTCCTCTAACATCGCTATCTCTTTAGGCTCAAACCCTTCTGAAGATTTTGAATACAGCGTTATTACCCCCAGAGGCAGTGTCTCCATCTCACTCATTAAAGGAAGTGCTATTACCGAACCATACTGCCCTTCTTCTGCGATAAATCGCCACTCTCCCAACGTTGTATTATGTTCTAAATGTTCAATAACCACTACGGATCGCTCTTTAATCGCTCTCATGCTCGGATTTTTTTCATCTGTTTGGTCATCAAGCAAAATTTTCATTTTTGGGTAAAGGTATCCTGTAGAATCAGTAGAATACGCTTCGACACAGAGGTTTTCCTCTTTTTTAAGTGCGATATGACACAAACCGTATCCAGTGTGATCAGCCAATCTTTGAGAGGAAGCCATCAGCAGTTCATTCACATTTTTAGCGGTAATCAAAAGTTGATTAATATCAGCTACCGTACGAAGTATCCCATCCAAATACAAAGCTTCTTCAAATGCCTCTTTTATCCGTATTTTCTGAATATTCATTGAGCGAAACGAATCACATAACGTCTGATCCAGCATCGTAAGTTCATCAATACCATGTTTTTCAGCAACAGGATTTTCTTCACGTGTACGTTTGGCTATCCGTTCCAACGGTTGAGCTATCCAGCGCTGAACCGCTTTCATAATCCCAATAGCTATAATTCCTAAAATTAGGAACAGGCTCATTCCGTAATACATGGCGACACGATTTAGTCGCTCAAAAATAAACTCTTCGTTCAAATCAACCAATAGAATAGCTTTTTGTTTTGCTGCACCTGAGAAATAATATATATCACTCGCATAGTGTACGCTCCCATCTTCAATCAAGGCACTAGTAATCTCAGATAATGGGCGATACTTCTCTTCAATTACTTTTCCTCCCAAAGAACGAGATGAAGAAACCGCAATCGTTCTACCATCGAGTGATATAGAGAGTATCCCCATTGAACTTTCTATCGCACTCGCCTGATCAAGTAACGCCTGAACATTCTCTAAACGACCCTGCTGAAGTGATTTTTGGATATCTTCTTCCAATCGAAAGAGACCTTGATTGATCCCCTCGGAGAGATATCTAAGGGTAGACAACCTCTCAATATAGTAAAAACTTCCCGTTACTACTCCAATAACGATAAAAAAAATAGCTAAATTTATAAAATTAAACCGTTGTAATTTCACGGTAATAGCCTATCAGTTTTCACATTCTGTGAGTTAAGATGATTTACCACATCTTCATGATTTTTTTCATAGAGCCATTCAATTTGGGTTGTAGTAGAGAGAAACTCCTCATAACTTTGTCCCTCTAAATACCCTTTTACTGTTTCGTAATATTCATGCGGATCGCTTCGTAAGCGCTCAACACCAAGGGCAAACAATTCTTTTAAGCGAATAAAATCTTCTTCTCTTCCATTGATCTGATCCTGATTGACAAATAAAGCATCAACAACGAAAAATTTATCCATGGTCTGAGTAGAGGCAAGGGGCTGATACCCTTTTTTGAGTAGTCCTAAAAGGTAAGGCTGATAGGAGATAATAACAATCGGTGTTGATGGTTCTTTGAGTGCAAGAATATTTTTTTGAGAGGTATCCACTTTATTAAATTTGATTTTTTGGAGCCTTTTTTCAGCTACAAATGCTTCAAAAAAATCATCATTAAGCGATCCTTGCTCCAAATAAACATTAACTGTCTCTTTTGTGCTTCGCAACTCCTCAATCGATCGGTTGGAAACAATCGCATCGGCACCGTACGATCGATCGATCAAAAATACCGGCTTGATATTTTCTCTATTTTTAAAATGAAGAAGCTCGTACTGTGTTGCGGTAAAACCTTGTGTAAAACCGCGCTCATATAGCCGCGCGTTATCACTTAGATCTACAAGCCAAAAGAAATGAAACGGAGTATTTTCGAGCCACCCTTTTTCCTGTGCATAAATAAAAGGGGTAAACCCAATCCACGGATTGGTAGAAA
>NZ_JAFLKV010000131.1 GCF_019163035.1 Sulfuricurvum sp. | reverse complement strand
AGATGGTTTCTATTTTACCGAAAAATTAAAAGAGCAAAATTTTGAAGTAGAATCTATTTTCACTCTTCCAAAAATTGGATCAAACGAGATTATAGCCGGCGTTGGAGCACGGTATGTAAGAATACCGAAAGATGACTATTTTAATAGTATTGAAAATGCTATTTCTGAAAATATAACTACGATTGGTAATCAGCCATTTAGGTACGATGCACTACATGAACCTGCATTCTGGGCTAATCCGACCACTAGTTTTATCAAAGCCAATCGAACCAGAACCATTACATACGGATACCTTCAGGATTTAATCTCACTCAATTCGGATGTAGATCTCATTCTTGGTGGACGAATCGATAACTACTCCGACATAGGAACCAAATGGAGCCAAAGAGCCGCCATCGTCTATCGAGCAGACGATCAGACGATCTTTAAACTCCTTTACGGCTCAGCCTTTCGTGCACCTTCGTTCACAGAAGCGTATGCTAATGGACACATTAACTATCGTGCCGGAGTCAAAGATATTAAACCGGAAGAAACCGACACTTTTGAAGCGGTCGCACTATACTCACCCAACTTTAATAATAAATTTTCGCTAAATCTTTTCTACTCGCAGCTTACCAATGTCATTGACTTGGAAGAGTTCTCTTCTACTATTCCGGGATACCAAAATTATGCCGACCGAACGAGTAAAGGGATAGAGTTTGAATACAACTTCAAGTCAAATCCTGAACATGACTTTTATTTCAATGCCTCATACATTAAGACTGATTATGCAACACCTCCGGAAGAGGATTACCCCCTTTCTATGAACCAATCCATGCCCGATATTTCAAAAGTTATGTTCAAAGCAATGTATATTTACAGACCATTCAATCAACTCTCTTTCGGGACGACATGGCAATATTATTCACGAACGACACAATCACAAATAGGATGGATACAAGATGACGGGACCGATACAACCGTCCATCCTCAGCATATCTTCGATGAGACACTCACCTATAAACTTTCACCTTCAAGTGAGATACGAGCAACCCTCAAAAATCTCTTCAATCAAGAGGTTAAAGAAGCGAGTTATTACTACAATACCTCTGGAGGGATACAAAGAGAAGGTAGAAATTTCTATTTAAGCTACACCCAAAAATTCTAAATGCTGCTCTTATGAAACCCGTCTTTCCCTCTATTTTATCCACTTTCACTGATATTACGGCTGCCTTTACCTCACGGTACGGCGGTATCTCCAAAGTCCCCTATGCCAGTGCCAATCTCGCGTTTCATGTCGGAGACAATCCCGAAGACGTTATCCAAAATCACGATCTTCTTGCGGATAACCTCGGATATAATCGGAACCGACTTATCCATATGCGACAAATCCATTCGGATACAATTTTTCTAGTCGATGATAACCTAACATTCGATACTCCCCCCGAATGTGATGCCCTAATCACCAATATTTCTGACACTCCGCTTATGGTGATGAGCGCCGATTGTACCGGTATATTGATTTATGATCCGATCCAAAAAGCGATTGGCGCGGTTCATGCAGGACGTGCAGGAGCACTGAATAGCATCCTCCCCAAAACAATAGAAGCAATGAGTCAATCATTTGGAACGCATAAGGAGGATCTTCGTATCGTGCTAGGTCCCTCCATCGGCGGATGCTGTTATGAAGTCAATAAACAAATCGCCGTAGAGTGTGACATAAACGGCTATTCTAGTGCCTTACGCCGAGTGGATGAAAAAGTATTTTTGGATGTCAATACGATACTTTTGGAGCAGTTAAAACGCTTAGAAATAAAAAATGTAGAAGTGATAGAACACTGTACTTCATGCCGATGCGATGAGTATTTTTCGTACCGTGCGGAAGCTCAGCGTACCGGACGCCTCGCTGGGGTAATTATCCTGCGATAACCCGAGCGGCTAATTGTTCTGGAAGAAGCCCTAATGAGTCTTCGACAAGTGTGGTATTGCCGTGTTTGATAAATTCATCATCATATTCGAAACTCACTACCGATACATCGGTGATTTTCTCTTCCGATAACCACTCCAGTAACGCACTACCAACCCCGCCCATGCGAGACGAATCACTAAAAACATACCATTGTTTATGATTATGTGCCATTTCACACAATATCTGGGTATCCAGAGGCTTCACAAAACGTAAATCCAACAGTGAGGGTTTATCCTCCATCAAAGCCATCGTTTGCGCTGCACGCCCTACTCCGTTGCCGTATCCGATAAAGAGTTTATTGGAATTATTTGAGATTAAAAGTTGCGATTTTCCCGTTTCATAAGGGATAGATTCAGGTAATTCAATATCAATAAATGAACCTCGCGGATAGCGAATAGCGCAAGGGTGGTCATAAGTGGAAGCAAACTCAATAATCTGATGAAACGAGAGTTCATCTCGCGGTGCACAAAGAGTCATATTTGGAATCAGACGTAAAAAACTGATATCAAATACCCCTTGATGGGTCTCTCCGTCTTCTCCCACGATTCCGGCACGATCGAGGGCAAATACCACGGGAAGATCCATCAAACATACATCGTGAATAACCTGATCAAATCCCCGTTGTAAAAAGGTAGAATAGATGGTGCAAAACGGTTTAAACCCCTCTTTGGCTAATGAGCCCATCGATGTCACAGCATGTTGTTCGGCAATCGCAACATCCCAAAAACGATTCGGATATTTCTCCATTAATGCAGATAACCCTGTTCCACTCGGCATTGCGGCAGTTACCCCGACAATGTTTGGATTTTTATCCGCTTGGAGCATCAGCGCATCGGCATAAATCTGCGTCGCACTTTTAAGAACACTTTTACTATTTGCCGTACCACTTTTAAGATCAAACGGGGAAACACCATGCCATTTTTCATGTTTCCCCTCGGCAATCTCATATCCTTTCCCTTTGATCGTTTGGATATGAACGAGTACCGGTTTTCCCATCCCTTTCGCGATCTCGAACGTCTCGATAAGTGATTTTAGATCATGCCCGTCGATAGGACCGATGTACTCGATTCCCATCTCTTCAAACAATATCCCCGGGGTAATGAGTTTAAACGACTCTTCAAACCGCTTCGCCAGATAATGGGCTCCCTCACCGAAATTATCAACAAACTGCTCGGTTTTTCGTTTGAATCGCTGATAGAACGGGCTTGCCATAGCAGAACTAAGCATTCGGCTAATCGCTCCGATCGGTTTAGCGATGCTCATCTCATTGTCATTGAGGATAATAATCATCGGATATTTGCGGTCTCCCAACTCATTCATAGCTTCGTATGCCATCCCTGCCGACATTGCCCCATCACCGATCACCACGACGGGGATACGGCTCTCTTGCTCATTTTTGAGGGCAATCGCTTTTGCCGCACCAACACCAAGTGAAATAGAGGTCGAACTGTGTCCCGCCACAAAATAATCACACGAAGATTCAGAGGGCTTGGTATAGCCGCTCAATCCATTAAACTGACGGAGGGTTGAAAACGCTTCCCACCGATCACTAAGGAGTTTATGAGCGTACGATTGATGCGAAACGTCAAAGATAAATGGATCTTTGGTCGCATCAAACACTTTGTGCATCGCTACAATAATCTCGGTAGCCCCCAACGTAGAGCTCAAATGCCCGCCGTTAGTACTTACCACCTCTAAAATACGGTCTCGTATCTTTTGAGATAGCTCTTCTAGCTCTGACACAGTAAAATTTTTAATATCCATTGTAATGCACTGTCCTAAAATAATTCTATTTTACGATTCAAGCAACAAAGAACGTTTAAGTCTCTCATAACGCTTTTTGATCTCTGAATCGATATTTCCCGCATCACTGATCGCGACGACCCCTCCGGCACTTATTGCACGGTCAGAGAGTACCTCTACGTGTGAGAGTGATCCCACTTTTTCGGAAATAAATCCATGATCGGCCGGATTGACCCGCAGGGTAATTTTCGAAGCGTCTTTGAGCTCTTCGATCAAATCATTCGAGAGCTTTGCCGCTATTTTTGAGCTATGTTCCGCCGTTTCAATCCCGATAACCTCTTTCGCAATATCGAGCGCTGTGTGGGTGAGCTCCTTTTGGATCGAACCCAATGCGATAACAAACTCTGCTGCGGCATTCTCTAACGTTTTAACGGACTGGGCAAGCTGATCGTGTGAGTTGGCACTTTTCCCTTCATTTTGAGTTTTTTCTTGGGCTACACCCGCTTCAACACCCTCAGAAAATGAAACTTTTTTTGCCTCTTCGAGTACAATTGAGTGCTCTTCTTGAAGTGATTCAAGACGCATTTGCATTTTAATGACGTTCGAACTCATCTCATCCGCTTTTTTCATCAACGATTCGATAAGCTCATCTTTAGACGATTTGGTCTCTTCTTTACGCCGTTCCGGTACAGGTTCTGAATGATCCATATTATTGATTTCATGGGTTGCTTCGCCGACACTCAAACCTGAGAGTGATGAGAGAATTTTAAATTGGTATTTACTAATAGTATGTGAACCGGTAGAGTTGTGCTGAATTACCACGTCCATCTAGTCTACTCCACCATTTCTTCAGATTCACCTAGCTGTAATACACCCTGCTCAGCAAGCGCTTGAACCGCATCCACGATTTTACGTTGAGCCGCTTCA
>NZ_JAFLKV010000104.1 GCF_019163035.1 Sulfuricurvum sp. | reverse complement strand
ATAGACTGCCATTTCATCTCCGTTAGTTTAGCAACCTTTTCAGTAACACATGCCATATTAATGCAATTGAAACACATTTGCAACAGTAAACCAATAGGATTATGCTAAATTTATAGCCAAACGTAACACAAGAAAATTTATTTTTAAAGATACAATTTTAGAAAAGGAATGAACCATAAAACATATATTCCTAATGTTTATTTTGAGTTCTTTAGCAATGGCACAATATCAACAAGTAAAAATTGGTGAAATTAGTAGTAAATATAAAGACTCATTGAGTCAGAAACAGCTTTATAACCTAATTCAAGAGATTAAAGAACAATTTGACCGCCAACTTGGTTATAGTGTATTTGAATACTCCGAAAACGGCCTTCCAATCAATATCTTATTTGTGAATGAATCTCAAAAAAGAAAAATACTCAAAAGGTATGAAGAGGAGCTTGTTTCCATTCAAAAGCACATCGAGTTACTGGATATGCAAATTTCTGATGAAAGAAGTTCCCTTAATCAAAACCAAGAAACGTTAAACAAAGAAGCAAATATATTAAATCATTCTATTGCAGATCTTAATAACTACACCGCCAAGACAAATAGCACGGTTTCATCTCTCTCAAAACAACAATACGAAGCAAGCAAAAAAAAGATAGATACCGAACAATCAAAGCTTGAGCAAGCCAAAAAAAGGTTTAATGAGCAGCAAACACGCTATAACAGAGATCTGAGGGAATTCAATCGAATTATCAGCAAGCATAATTCATTAATACGGCAGCATAACTCTCTTATCATAAGGATCGAATCACTTTCGGGAAGTATCTTGGAAGTCAAAGGTAAAGCGATTGGAAAAAATATCACTACTATAAAGACTTATCAACAAGATGGAAAAAAAATCGTGCAAAAAGAGAACTACAGCGAGATGGAGAAAATAGAGATTTACGGGTTTGATGGAAATATGAATCAGTTAAAAGCTGTCTTGGCACATGAAATAGCCCATTTAGTCGGTATTAATCACATTGATAAAACAAATGCACTCATGAACCCGATCTTACAGTCAAACCAAATAGAGACAATGAAGTTGACACAAGATGATATCAAAGCTTTCAATCAAGTTTTCAGATCGATGCCACAGATTGGTCTTAGAAGGTAGTGGCTAGGCTTACTTCCCTACTCTCAATAATTACAACATTATTGAATAAAATTACCAACACTGAAAGTATCAATATTTCGGTAGGTTCAAATCCTGCTTCCGCAACCAATCAATTATTAAAAATATAGTGATACAATGAAATTATAAAATCCTGCAAGAAGGTAAATATATGACACAAACAACACTGATTATGGCTCTTTTATCTCCATTATGGGTAAATGCAGCGATGACTATTATAATTGATGAGCAGGTTTCACACTCGTTGAAACCCGATGCACTGCAAGTAAGTCTCAGTTTTGAAGAGCAAAGTAAAAATGCCGATACGATAAAAAAACATCTCAATGCCATTGTAACTGTGGTAAAAGGGTTCGATCCTCATAGTGAGTTTTGTCAAGGGGGTGGATATCAGCTCTCACCCTACTATAGTTATAAAGATCAAAAACGAGAGTTCATTGCCTATAGCGGTATTCTCAATTTCGGGTGCGAATTTAAAACGGTCGAAGAATATAATGCACTTATCGCTAAACTCGATAAAGCAAGTACTCCAAGTGTTCACAAAACTGAGGGAGAATTGTCATGGGTGGTAAGTGAAAAAAACCAAAACATGGTGAAACAATTGCTTCGATTAGAGTTATTACGCACCGCGAAAACTCAAGCGGACTCGTTTTCCAAAGAGACGGGAATGGAGTGTAACCTGGAATCGGTCAATTTTGGCGGGGTAATGCAACCAAGACCTATGATGATGAAGACGATGATGGCAGAATCGGTTCCTACCGAGAGTCCGATTCAACGTGATGAGAAATCATCACTCAATGCAACCGTGAGTTACAGCTGCTTAAAACGGCTCCCGTGAATGAGAAAATATAATCTACGTACGAAACTTTTCTAATTTTTGATTCATCTCCGCTGTACTTTGATCAAGACGAAATGCAACATCCGTAATCTCCTGAATACTCTCGGTGTTGGACGATGCTATCGTATTGAGCGTATCGATTTTCCCCGAAATCAAACGCATCCCTCCTGTTAGATTTTCCAGATTATCATTTGATTTATGGACACTATCTGCGGCAATCGAAATGAGGGATGAAGAGGAATTGATAATCCGTTGAATGGAATTCGAATCATTTGAAACACGAAGTACCGAACCGGTTGATTTATCCATTTTGTCGCTGGTGGTGATAATGGCATTAACGATAGCACTGATCGTACTGTTGATCTGCGATAGGCTCTCTTGTGTTCGCTCCGCTAATTTACGAACTTCATCCGCAACAACGGCAAAGCCTCGACCGTGCTCACCTGCCCGTGCTGCTTCTATAGCGGCATTCAGTGCTAAAAGATTCGTTTGGTCGGCAATGTCTCCGATAATATTTAAAATACCTTTAACTTGTTGTGCTTGTGAGGATAGTTCTTGCAGTTCACTCGAAAGGCTTTGTTGAATTTGGGCAACCGTTTGTATGTCGCTGTTCATTTTTGAAATCTGGGTATTAGCGTCGTGCAGATTGGTGTTTGCTTCATCGATTTTACAGGTAGTATCTTGCGCCGAAGAGGTTGATGCATTGACAATCGATTGCAATTGCACGAGTTGTTCATGGGTCTGTGCCATATCGGTCGTACTGGTTTCGAGGCGTTGACGAATGGTATTGGCAACCGTGTTAAGCTCTTGGGCGGTAGTAATGCTTTCAAACGATGTCGATTTGATATTGACAAGAATTTTTTGCAGTTCTTCCATCGAGCCGTTCATTTCATGGGCTGCGGTTGAGAGTTCATCTTTTCCCTCGACTTGGATCCGCTCTTGCAGATTTCCCGAACGCAAATGATGGATGATCTGAGAAAGAAGGGTTATTTTTTGAATCAGCTCACGGGTAATGAGCCGAAGGGTAATAAAGATCACGATCATACCTATCGGAAAAATGACCGCTATCAAAAGAAGGGTTTGCTTGAACTGCGTTTGTGCCTGATTATAGAGTATCTGTGTGTTTTCGAGTTGGATGGTGATGAGGGAATCAAAAAGATCCCCCAGAGGTGTAAAACTGAAAGGGAAATCGCTTTGAACCAAATCATGAATTTCCATAATGTCGCGATTCGTGATCGCAGTTTCAATAGCCCCCATAGATCGATCAGCCCGTGCAACTTGCGTTTGCGCATCTTCAAGGTGAAGCTGTTCTTTCTCTGTTTTAGGAGATTTCAGATACGCACTCCATTGTGCATTAAACTGTTTATGTGCCGCTTTAATTGCTTTTAAATCACTGTCATAGTCTCCCTGCCCTTCGGATATCAATTGCGCTTTCGTTTGTATTACATTGACCATTGCATGCTTACTCTGTCTAAGCTGATTGAGAGGATGGAGACTTTGATCATTAATCCGCTCTAAAGAGGCATTTGAAAAAAACATACCTAAGATGCCGATGGAGATTGCAATAATTGCAAACAGTTGTGTTGTCGCCACTATAAAAGTGATTTTTTGACGTATAGAGAGACGGGAGATAAGTCGAATGGAGAACATGAATGCACCTTCATTATGAGTACAGAAGTGTAAGACTCTATGGTTACAGAAACGAAACAAACTATTTAATCTTATATCCTTAAACTTCTTTCTTACCTGTAAATTCGCTCCCGCTCTTTATCCATTGAGTGCTAAAACATAAACTGAAAATTCAAATGAGGAGAGTTTTCATGAAACGGATCATCAACATCTATACTGAGCATAAGAACAGTATTCAATTTTATCTTAATACTACAATGGAAAAATTCCATCCTATTTCAACTGAGCCCAAAGATATGAGGCGTTTTTTTGAATCAGAAAAATCAGCCGAAGTGATCTACTCGGTGAACCACAATCTCGTTCAATGTTCTCCAAGTATCGGTAGAAACTATATCGATGAAACTCGTAATGGAACCGATAAATCATTTTATTTTAAATGGGTAAGTTTTACAGAAGAGCCTATCCATATCAGCAATCCTTATCTACACCATGTGACAGGTTTACCTACCGTAACGGCGGTTAAGCAAGATGAGAATGGCTTTTTAGTTGCCGATTTTGATCTCTTAAAACTACTCGAAGAGCTTCGTCTTATCGAACACAACAGTGCCTTTGAACACGTCAATCGATTTGTCATGGGGAGTGGCGGGTTATTACTGGGGATCGTATCGGTTTTTTTGATTTTTTACGGAGCCTATATCTTTTTTAATATGCTTATCATGCCTTTTTCTGGTGAAGTGGTCATGCACGAAATATTTACCTCCATTATCTCTATTACCATCGGACTTGCCATCTACGATTTAGCCAAAACACTGATTGAAAATGAGGTTCTCTTTAAAACCTTTAACTATGGAAATGACTTGCAAAACAAAACATTGAGCAAGTTTTTGACTTCTATTATTATTGCTCTCTCGATTGAATCTCTGATGGCAGTATTTAAAATAGTTCTGGACGACTACAGCAAACTTATCAACGCATTTTATTTGATTATTGGGGTAACACTGCTCATCGTTGGAACCGGCTTATATAATCAGTTATCACGTCAA
>NZ_JAFLKV010000060.1 GCF_019163035.1 Sulfuricurvum sp. | reverse complement strand
AAATCGGTACACCATTTTAACTATACCCTTACAAAAATGTCTCCGCAAGGCAATTTGAATAGTGTTATGGGATTTGGAGTGGATGAGGTCATTGCGGCAGTCTACGGCGTAGGAGAGATCACTGAACGTCAGGTAAAAGCGCTCAGTAAACCGCTTATGCAGGTTTCTCCGTGCGATTATGTTGAAGGCAACAATCCTCTTAATCGAATAATCCGAAATGAACCGTTCTATACAAAACTCCCTATATCGGATCGGTATGAGCACTTTGTGCAGATGAATACCAATAGACGAAGCGCTAGGGCGTTTGAGCCTTCTACTATGAACGACGCGACGATACACGCTCTGCTCGCTATTCCCACTAGCGCTACGCTAGACATTATCGCAGTGGTGTTACACGCACAGAGTGTGCAGATGGGTATCTATCGAAAAGATGTTTGTATACAAAGCGGAAACTTCCTCGTCGAATGTATTCATCTGCTTCTTAATCAGCGTTTCATCGCGAGGGCAAATATGGTGATACTTATCACAGCCGAGGAGTTTAGTGCTACCACCCATGTGGATGCAGGAATCTATGCTCAAGAGCTTTATATGGCATGTGAAGCTCATGCTGTCGGATGCAGCGGGATTGGAGCATTTTATGATGAAGAGGCGGCACGATGGTCTACGTATCCATTGTTGTACGCGGTAGCGATAGGGGGAAAATATGAGTGAAATAGACAAAGCCAACGAGATACTCGCAATTTATCGTTTTTACAACATGGACGGCAAACTCTATCACTACGATGAAGATAGCAGACTCGATGAACTGTTCGATGCGGTCGTAATGGCGATCAATGATTGCGGTATCCTCAAACCCCTCTTACCGCACGAAGAGTTTGTGGTTCCGTGTCGGGGGATACTCAACCAAGAGCGTGCATGGTTACAGCGTTTTGAGCATCAGGATACCCGTGCTTTTTTCCTGAGCGATATTTATGACTTTTTGAAGCTTTTTACGGGACGGACGAAGCTGCGGGTGAATTAAAACCCGTCTAAATTATAAATGCCCCGTCTCTATAGATCACTTCATCCCCAAGCGAAAAGGTATGGGTATCGGCAAAAACATCGACATGGTAAAGACCATCACGGCGTTTAAATCCCGGTTTCCCGTAGGTGCCGTGTTTCGCCCCCAGTGATATATGAACCCCGCACATTCTCTCATAGGTTCCGGTGTCGGCTACCGTACGTGTTTTGCTAAAGGCTCGATTGAGTCCGAACCCAAGTTCCCGTATCCAAACGACTCCTCCTTCGTCTCGTCGTATATTAGATAATATTAGATCAAAGGCGGGTGTTGAGTGTTCACACGCGACGACTTGACCCTCTTCGATGATAAGGGTGATGGGAGTTTCAGGGGTGTTTATTTTATACGTGACATCCCCGAAACAATAGATATTGACCCGTCCGTGAACAGCTTTGAGGTCTTGTGCTTCGGTAAATACTTCTCCTAGCGGAAACTGACCACCCCAGTTAGGTAATCCTGTGTAATCTCCGATATTGACTTTGGCAGACTCGAAAGGAGAACCGTACACTAACAGCTCTCCGCCGCTATCGAGTGTTCCCATAGGTGCTTGATCTATTTTAGACTGGAGGGTGCGACCGAGGTGGCGGTAATAGTCCTTGTCATATTCCAGTGAATCGATAAAATACGATGCTTCATCATCCGACATACGGCTAAGATGCGGATGCTCGATAACTTTGAGTTTAAGTTTAAACAGCTCGACACGTAAGCGAAACGCATCGAGGCGAAAATTGGTCGATTGGATCAATACTACCAAATCCGAAGGGTTCAGAGCCTCTAATTGTGCTCGAACGTCTTGCGGTTCATGGCTGTCAAAATCGATCAGTCGTGCATGGGGGAGGGCGCGTTTGTACCCCTCCATCAAAAGTGTAGCGATTAGACACCGTGTGTCATAGACTACAACGGCATTTTCAGCATCAGTGTGATGAAATGCTTCACGTAAAAGCGTGCTAAGGTACTTATGGGTTCTCTCTATCAACTCTTCTATATTATTGGTAATGTGCATATTGCCTCGCTTTATTCTAATACGCGAATTTTACTCAATACTCGATAAAAGTGAGGGATAGGATGTCGTTTTTGTAGTTATCTTGGCATTTATACTCTCGGTAGCCTTGTGAGAGGGCGATACCGACCAGATATTTTTTGCCATCTTGAACGATAAAGCGATGTTCCGGATGTTGAGAATTAAATCGGAGGATACTATCATCTAACTCCAGACGCTCCATGAGATTGTGCGTCGGGTGGGTAGTGGAAAGAATGGTTCCTTTTCGGTCGATAAAAGATGAAAATCCCGCTTTTGATGAGGGGAAACTATCTTTTAGCATCGCGTGAAATTGGGGATATGCATCGAAAACGATTCCGATTCCTCCGATTGTTTTTCCGTTGGATTGGATCGTGGCATTGTAGATATAGGTCGCTTTATCATCGTAAAATGGGGTGTTTTCAAATGGACTGACAAAATAGTATTGGGTATTGCTATTGGAGAGGGTTTTTGTGATGTATTCACCCGAAACTTTTTTCCCGATGATGATCGGATCATTGGAAGAGGCGATGATCGTCGAACTTTTGTCATAAATAAATAGATTGGTATAGACGGTGTAGAGGGAGTTGATATACTCTAATACCTCGGTAAGACGTTTGGTATCAGGAAGTTCACGGGAAAGTTCCTCTTCGAATATAGGGGTAAGTGCCCACCAGCGACAGTCATTGGCTCTCTCGTAGAGATTACGATCCATAATGTCGATTGCGAGGTTGGCGGAGGCTTTTACGTCGAAAATTAGCCCCTCCATAATAGTATTTTCCAAATTATCTACCGTGTCTTTGATCGTTGATAGGATGGATGAACTGATGTTACGAAGGTTATCGAGTACAGGAGTCAATACGTAGACCCGTTCTTTCGAAGCGATCAGCTCTCCGTTGATAATGACATCACTCAAATCTTCGATTACATCATCGGCTTTACGGATGATCGCTTTGATATTTTCATCTAGCGAACATTTTTCATTAATTGTACTTTGAGTTGGAGCCTTTTGAGTCTTTTTTTTGACATTGATAAAAGCTACACTCTTCCACGGTGCACCGTAATACCCCTCATACCCTTTTGTTTTGGCTGAGATGAAAAGATTACCGTTGCTGTAGGTGATTCCGGAGACCGTATGAATATTTTTAAACTCATTTTGCATTTTATACGCTTCATTCGATGATGCAGTGATAATCTCTTTGCCGGTTGTGAAAAATATATGCTCTCCCGGATTTAAAAGAGCGTTGAAGATACGCTCCATCTCATCCTCAAAGCGAAAACACAAGATGAGTACCCCCAGAGGTTGATTATTGTCGGTAATTTTTTGGGCGAACATAAGGGTTCTAGTCTGAGACGGAAATAGATCGGAATGGCTATATTGCTCAATATATCCCTCAGTTTGAAGTGCCTTTTGGATAATCATATCGGATGCAGAGGAGGGGATAACGTTATTGTCATTAATATTGAGCTGTACATTCCCCTTTGTATCAGTAATAATGATCTCATTGTAAACACTGTATTTCATGGTGTATTCGATCAGTCGCTTGCGGAGCGCTTCGGATGAGTATTCGCCCTTTAAAAAATCGATAATAGCGGTATCCGTTGCTAAAAAACCGACATCTGCTGTTCGCTCAAATAGGTTTCGGATCAGAATATCGATACTGATCTGTCCTTTGGTTAGGAGTTCTTCGGAATACTTTTTGATATTTTCCCGAATCAGTAACGGTATGAGCTCTTCTTTGAGGTCACTGAATGTTTCGATGGTCTTTTCGGTAAACGAGAAGAGATTAGCCGCTTTTTCGAGGGCGCAAATTTTACCGGTAAGGATGATTTTTTTCAAAAATCGGTTTTGATCGTCAAAGAGTTTTACACTTTGCATGATAAAAGGAAACAGGGTAATATAGGGTGTGCTATCTAAATCTTCTTGCATTCATTTTCCTAATTTTATTAGAAAAAAATATGCATAAATGATTCTTGATTTTTATAAAAAGTTATCTAAACTTATTTAAAATTCAGTATTAGTCGTGAATAGAAAAGAGTGCACTCACATACCCGACAACACGAGAGGTATCTCCGCTTGCATCGGCACTGGTTCGATAGTCAAGTATTGTGCTTTCTAAATGGTTGGATTTCGCTACCCTTAGCATTGCTTCAACACCGATCATTCCGCACGCTTCACATCCTTGATGTAACTCAGATAGATTGTTGTTTTGAATTGCATCCAAGCAGATAGCATCATGCTTTTTGGCTTCATTCTGGGTGTAGTAGTGGCTCAGATCGGTACTGATAACGAGAACAGTATCGCGTCGGTTTAAACAATATGAGATGATTGCCTCAATCGTGTTTGCATGTGTATGCGAATAAACGAGTTCTACAACGCTGACATCGGGACAATAATGTTTGATAAACGGCATCTGAACTTCGGTGCTGTGCTCATGATGGGCGTCAGGAAAATAGGGGATGGTAAATTGTTCTAGTAATTCTTTTACGAGAACGGTATCTATGGCTAACTCCCCCAGCGGTGTTTGATAGCGTTCCAAATCGGCGATGCTCACCCCCTCAAATCCGACGCGATGAGACGGTCCGATGACGACAACGGTTTTAAAATTTTGAGCACTTAGAATGTGATAGGCAATATTTGCCGTAAATCCCGAATAGACCCATCCCGCATGAGGAACGATGAACGCATTG
>NZ_JAFLKV010000150.1 GCF_019163035.1 Sulfuricurvum sp. | reverse complement strand
CTGATCGGTGAGATCGGGGAATGGGTGTTGAATGAGACATGCCGACAGGGAAAAATTTGGCTCGATCAAGGGCATCGACTGACGTTGGCAGTAAATCTATCTGCTCATCAGGTACGTCAGCAAAATATTCCTGAGATGGTTGAAAAAGCACTCAAAAAAAGCGGTTATCCGGCCGATCGACTCGAGTTGGAACTGACCGAGAGTGCATTGATGCAACGGGAGGAGGAGACGGTAGAGATGCTTCACGCTTTGCGAGCACACGGTATCCGATTGGCAATAGATGATTTTGGTACGGGATATTCATCTCTAAGCTATCTCAAACGATTCCCCATCGATGTTCTCAAAATCGATAAGAGTTTTGTGGATGATCTACCGTTTGATAAAGATGATATGGCGATTGTTACCGCGATTATCGCGATGGGACAGGCTTTAGGATTTCAGGTGTTAGCCGAGGGGACGGAGCGGATAGAGCAGATCGATTTTCTCAAAGAGAAAGGGTGCACAATGTATCAAGGGTATTTTAAAAGCCAGCCCGTTAGAGCTGAGGAGTTTATAAAACTCCTCGGGTGAGGATTATTTTAGGGTATCGACGTAACTAGCGATACTCTGAAGATCGCTGTCACTGATTGTGGCTACATTGCCTTGCATAAGTGCTTTTTGGTCACCGCCGAATGTACCGTTTTTATAGCCGATGAGTTTTGCTAACGCGCCACTTCCCCCTGCGATTGCTTTCCCAGCAATAGAAGCCTCTTTCCCATCTGTTCCGTGACATTCAGCACATTTGGCTCCGTAGAGTTTTGCGCCATCTGCTGCCATCACTGATGAGAATCCTAGCACCGATAAAATTAATATTTTTTTCACCATTTATATCACCTCCAAAGTATGTGCGATTATTGTAGCATAAAAATTATAGCCTATCGGATAAACTCAGCAATCCCCATAACGATTTCAATGAGGATCAAGACGATGATAATCCACTCCAAAAATTCACTTTTCTTATGGTTGATGACATCCATCACGAGCATGACATCCTCTTTGATCTGGGAGAGTTTGGAGAGGGCGATTTCGTGCCGATCATAAAGTTCGAGAACAAATGCGAGGCGGGTATAGAGCGATTCTGCCTCTTCGTTATCCCATAAAATATTGGGTTTATCGAGGAGCAACAGGTTGCTCACCATATCATGACGGGTGAGGGCGAGTCGTTTGGCGAACTGCATCAGATGGGAGCGTTGCGTGATGGAGTAGGTATGGATCGATTCAACGATGCGACGGCTTTGAGAGAAAAGGGTATTGAGACGTTTTTCATAATGCTCTAGCCCGACACTCTGACTGATCGCTAGGGCGATGACATTGAGGGTCAACATTGAGCCCTCCCGCAAGAGTATTGCTTCATTAGTGACAGCAAAAAGAGTTGTGAGCTGAGGGTCAATATGAATGGGATAGTCTTGGGTGATGAGATGTTCTACATCGAGAGAGATGCTTAACTTTGAGAGAGCCGCTAATATCTGACTTTTCTCTTCAGCAATCAGCGTGAGTACCCCAAAGGGTGTTAAAACGACGTGAAGAAGATCATTTTTCCCGTAATAGCCGTTTTCGACACCGCGACTCAGGGTGATGTCGAGAGCATATTCGACCGTTGCGGTGGTAAGGGGATGGTTAAGATATAAAGAAAGGAGATTCATGTTCAGACCTTTAACCGAAGATTGGTTATTGATAGTGTATCATTCCTTTATTACAATGAGGTGATAATGCAAACTAAAATAGCAGTCGGATTAGTGGGGTTATGGTTGGGTTGGAGCTCTGTTTCAGCCGATGTTTCGGAGATGATTTTCTATCCTCAAGCCGATTTTTCAGAGGGAATTTTTCATTTTAATTATCAAGGTGAAAAAAATAAAAATTACGGATTTATGTTTGAGAAAGGGTTTGACCCCGCCCGAATCGTTTACGTTCGCCCTTCCAATCACAGAATGGAAAAAACCAAAGAGGGGATGACAAAGCTCTCTTTTGAGAATACCGACCGTTATTCGTATCTTGAGCGTGCCAATAAAGATGACTTTTTGGTGTCCGAGGAGAACGGGATCATCAAGATTCTCCTCAGCGGAGGGGATTGCAAAGGGTCTGCTGAGTGTGTTACCGCAGAGAATATTTTGACCGTCAACGTCCCTAAAGGGTATGGTGTCCGCAAATATCAAGGGTTGGATCAAGATCTAAAACCGCTCAAAAACCCGCAGTGGCAACGCAATGGAAATACTTATACCCTCACCGCACGTGACGTCAAAGGGGCGTGCGTGATGATGGAGTTGGGGAAACTAAAAGCGGGTCAGAGTGCGGCAAGTGTCGCGATAGCAGAACCTAAAGCGGTTGCCCCTGTTCGCGTTGCGGAGGTCATTAAGCCGGTTGTAGAAGAGGCGAAGGTTGTCGCGGTTGCAGAAGTGGTCGTAGAAGAGGTTAAAGCACCGACTCCGGTTGTAGTTGCAACGGCAGAACCCAAAGTTCAAGAGAGTACTCCGAGCGTAGAACCGAAAGTTGTTGTGAGCGTTCTTGAAAAACCTATCGTCAAATCGGCAACTCCGGCACCGTATTTTCGGAACTTTCAAATCTTTGAGAGCCGAGTTGTTGCTTTGAGCGAAGTGGGAAAAGGGCATTTACGTGAATGGGCACAGCTTTTTAAAGCAGGAGGCTATACATCGGTAACGATCAACGGCTATACCGATAATATTCCGCCACAACGTCTCAAAGCTTTGTATGCGACGAATGAAATCCTCTCCGAAGCCCGCGCCAAAATGGTAGCTGATTATTTGATTACTCAGGGGATCGATGCGAAGGCTATCAAAGTCGTTGGGATGGGGGATGCTAATCCAACCGCTTCCAACGACAATGAAGAGGGACGTTCGAAAAATCGACGGGTGGAGTTTATCTTAAGCCGATAATAGCCTACATCTGCTCATACAGATCGAAGAGATCGATTCCATCAGGGAGTCGCGGTTTCCCGTCGCGAAACGAGCGGGTATGGGCAATGAGCCGTTTGAAATGTTTGCGCAGATGATACGCATCGGGAACATTCGGACGGAACCAGTCCCCTTTTGCACTAAAGAGCCAGTCGATTCCCGATTTGATATCGAGGAGAGTATACCCCCCTGTATCGATGAGGAGTCGGATTTGTGCCGCCCAACTCATCACGTCAAACGGTTCTTCAAACTGCGGATCGATTGCAGAGAGATGACGGATAAAATATTGTGTCATCTCAAACTCTTCGGTGGTTGGTTTGGTTTCGGCGAGCTCTTGTGCCGAGGCTACAACAGGAGCGTTGGAGATACTCTCTCGTCGTACCCACCGCTCAAACTCCGCACACCAGTCAAAAGAACGGTTGTTTTTGGAGCGTTGATAGAGATTAAAATCCTCAAAAAGCTCTCGTCGTAACCCCTCACGATCACACAACTCCAACGCAAACACGTGTAATTCCTCGTAAGCCTCATTGGAGAGGTTGAGATAGTAGTTGCTATCACTGTATTGCGTCGCGCTAAGGCTCATAACGGGAGAAGCGAGGGTAGCTATCGGAGCAAACGTGTAGTAGATCATCATCCCTTGCGCACTTTTGCGTCGGAGGGTTTTGAGTATCCCTTTTTTCACCATACTATCCAGCGCTTCGATCACTTCGCGCGGAGCGTGGCGGAGTGCTTGGGCGAGGGTGGAGGCATCGATATCGCTGGGTTTATCACCCCACTGCTGGGTATGTCGGGCGATGAGGGGGAGGAGTGCGCGCTCCATGATGCTCAAATCGTCTCGATCGATCAGGGTTGAGGGGAGGGTGATCATTTTTCTTTTACCGAACGGAGAAGTTTGGCTTTGAGCGGTGCGATGAGGGTATCGTTTTTCTCTCGTTCACGACGGAGGATTTCGTTGCGATATTCGTGGATGACGCGCGCTTCAAAGAGGCTTCGATCCAAGGAGACATAGTCGTAAATCCATTTTTTGGTGAGTATTTTAACGACATTGATATCGGTTTCATCCAAAAGAGGTTTCTCTTCGCCCTGACGTTTGATCGAGGTGAATCGGATTTGCTCGAACCGCTCCAACGCACTTTTATCCCCGTCTCGTACTAAACTCACATCACGACGGATATCGTACATCAGCGTATAGAGCTTCTCCGCACGCTCTTTCGCTTCCTGCTCGATGGGGGTGAGGGTTTCTTCTTCAAATTCCGAAGCGATCAAAGCGATTTTTTCAAATCCGCTTTTGTAAGGCATTTCGCGTAACGAGAGGCGGCGAAAAAACTCACGGTACTGTGCCATCTGGAGGTTGCGTACCAAATCGGCGACGTGCGCACGGAGGTTAATATCCTCTTCGATTTTGAAATATTCCATCAACGAAGTGACGAATTGGGCGCGGATTTGATCTTCGGTTGGTCGGTTTTGCATAACAGAAGTATAGCATTCGGAGATAAAATAGAGAGCTTTTTTGCAGAGTTCTTTTTATACTTAACACTAATGTAACGCATATTTAGTAGTATTATTAATGATATTCAATAATATATTTCATTAATTTTTATTTTATATTAAATATTTAATGTTTAGAATTATTTTTTTCAAAAGGATAATGTGTTAAGATTGATTATTTTTGTACTCCTAATATTATGTGGATACTCAGACCTATTTGCCGTATCTCCCGTCGATTCGCCTCTGATAAACGAGCAACAACGACAGATATATGAACGACTTCAGAATATTGATACCACTATCCCCTCTTCTGAACCTATAACCCCCGAATTAAATATCTCGCAAGATAAGAATGAGACGGTGTGCTTTACAACTACCTCTATCACTATCAAAAATATGACACTCCTCAGTAAGGAGCAACAAAACCTCA
>NZ_JAFLKV010000083.1 GCF_019163035.1 Sulfuricurvum sp. | reverse complement strand
AAATCACGATGAGAAATCGCTTCGAGAATATCGACACGGCTGATCCCATACTCTTCGAGGAGCATACACGCATAAGTATGACGCTCTTCATAGACCGCTGCGATCAAATCTCCCACATCGGCTGCCTCTTTTTGAGCGCTTCGGACATGCTGCATCATTCCATCGATCATTCGAGCCAAAGCCACCGTCTCAAACGGCTCCTGATCCACTTCATCGGGCAAAGCTTCCATCGTCTGTATCAAATACGCACCCAGTGCTTCTCGGATAAGCTCAACGTCTGCACCGCAAGAGCGGATAATCGCATCTCCATCGGGTGAATTGAGCAAGGAGAGCATCACGTGTTCTATTGTGAGATATTCGTGCCGCTGATGGCGTGCAAACGCAATCGCTTTTTGGAAAATCGCATTGAGTTCAGTACTCACCATGATTATGCCTCCTCCATTAATGCTTTTAGGGGAAATCCGTTTTCACGTGCCAAAGATGAGACTTGATGCACTTTCGTTTCCGCCACTTCGTACGAATACACACCGCATAAACCGCGACCATTTTGATGTACTTGAATCATAATATGGTGTGCATCTTGAAAGTTTTTACGAAACAGTTTCATCAAAATATCGATTACAAAATCCATCGAGGTGTAATCGTCATTGAGCAAAAAAACATTATACTGCTTCGGATGCTCTACTAAAGAATCTAAGTGTGTCGAGTGCTCGTGTTTTGTCGCCATATTTGAACTATACCAAATCTTTTTAAATTTTTACCGCATCTACAAAATCATCAATGATCGCTTCAGCACTCTCTAACCCAATTGAAATACGGATAAGCCCAGCGGTTATCCCTAAAAACTCTTTGATTTGATCATCAAAATCACGATAAATAGTCGATGCCATATGCAGACCTAATGTTCGGCTATCCCCAATATTCGCGGTAATAGTAATCAATTTAGATCGATTTAAAAACTCAAATGCGCGCTCTTTGCTCCCCATATCGATAGTGAGTATGGTTCCGCATCCATTAGCAAACTGGCTCAGATAGCGCTCATGATGAGGATGGTGTGGCAAGCAGGGATGATTAACGACAAACCCTTTTTCATAAAGTGCTTTTGCAACGCTCTCTACCGTCGTAACAATCCGATCCAGACGTAACGGCAACGTCTCCAATCCCAACATCGTTAAATAGCTACCGAATCCGTTGGCCGACATACCGAAATCACGCAAAGCCCGTTTTTTAGCTACCGCGATCAATGCCATTGATCCCATTTTTTGGATAAACGGATGAATATCGCGGTAACGATCCTCTTTAAATTTATCCGATCCCTCAGTGATAGCACGGTAGACCACCGCTCCGCCAAGCGCGGACGCATTTCCCGTGATAATTTTCGTCGTCGAGTACACGACGATATCGGCACCCAATGACAGAGGTGCGATACTCAGTGGAGTCGTCGTGTTGTCCACCATCAATGCAACACCGAAACGGTTCGCGATCGAGCTGATTTTCGCAATATCGGGAAGACGCATATTGGGATTTCCGACACTCTCCAAAAAGATGATTTTCGTTGCCGTATTGATCGCTTCTTCGATACCTGCCAACTCATCCACATCAAAAAATTTCGTGGTGATCCCAAATCGGGTCAATGTTTCGGAAAAATACGAATAGGTTCCTCCGAAAAGTCCCCCGATACTGATAATCTCATCTCCGGATTTCAAGAGGCTAAGGGTCGCCATCGCGATAGCGCCCATTCCGGTTGATGCACTCACCGCACCGATTCCACCATCCATTGAGGCCAACACCTGCTCTAGTTGTGCCGATGTCGGATTGCCTACACGAGCATACAGCGGCTTTTTAATGGAGCCTTCAAATATCCCCTCGCCCGTTTCACTGTTTCCGTATCCAAACGATGCGGAATTAACCATAACGGGACTTACGGGTCCCTCTTTTTTCCCCACTTGCTGAACAATGCGGGTTGTAAACTCTTCAAAGCGATTCATCATCAAACCTGTATTAAAATGAGACAATTATAACCTAAAAGGGTAGTCCGTTGAGTAAACGCATTTTCATCACCGCAACCAACACCAATATAGGCAAGACATACACCTCTAAACTGCTGATAGAAGCCTTTGTGCGCCTTGGGTTACGCGTCGGTGTCTACAAACCGATCGAAACGGGAGTGATCACGGTTGCACCCGATGCAAATGCCCTATTTGAAACCGCATTGATCCATAATCCGACACTGAAAGCGTTATCCCTGAACGATATAGTGACCCTTCAATTACCGCTTCCAGCCGCCCCTTTTGTAGCGAATAAGGGAAAATCGATCGATCTCGCCATCTTTGATACTGCACTGGCAAAAATCGAAGCCCTCTGCGATCTCGTCATCATCGAAGGGGCGGGGGGATTAATGGTTCCGATTGATGATGAGAAGATGATGATCGATCTTCCCCGCCACTTCAATGCTCTAACCCTGCTCGTAACTCACTGTAATCTCGGCTGTATCAACGATACGTTGCTCAGCATAAAAGCTCTCGAAGAGGCTAAACTCCCCTTCATCGTCGGTTTTAACTGCCGAGTCGAAGATACTTCTTTTGAGACGACATCCCTCCCTTATCTAAACCATCGATTCTCATCAATTTACCGAATCGATCATGACATCGATACCATTGCCAAAGCACTTTTAGATACAATATCATCATAAATACGAGGAAAATATTATGAAACATCTTATCCGTACGGACGATTTTACGACCGAACAAATTCTTCACGTTTTACAGGATGCAGAACACTATTTATCGGGACAATTCGACCCCATCCTCAAAGAAAAAATCATTATTACCCTCTTTTTCGAAAATTCAACCCGTACGAAAAGCTCGTTTGAAATCGCCGCAAAACGTCTCGGTGCCGAAGTGGTTCATCTCGATGTACAAAAAAGTTCTACCCAAAAAGGGGAAAGCCTTGTCGATACGGCGCTCAATCTCGATGCAATGGGACCGCATGCGATGATCGTCCGTCACGCTCATGCGGGTGTCCCGAATATCCTCGCTCAGCATACACGTGCTTCGATCATCAATGCGGGTGACGGCGCTCATGCCCACCCGACACAAGCGCTTCTCGATCTCTTTACCCTCCGCCGCCACTTCGGGGATCTTAAAGGGAAAAAAATAGCCATCGTCGGAGATATCAAAAACTCCCGCGTCGCCAACAGCAATATCGAGTTATTGACCCGATTCGGGATGGAGATCACCCTCGTAGCTCCGCCGCACTTTCTCCCCGAAACCTCTCTTCGAACAACACACAACATTCGTGACGTGATTGATGACATCGACGCGATTATGTCTCTACGTACCCAAACAGAGCGCCACTCGCACCAAACCTACGGTTCACTCAAAGACTACGGAAGCGATTTTTGTATTACTCAAGAACTCGTGGGGAGTCGTGATCTGATCCTTCTCCATCCGGGACCGGTACATCGTAATATCGATATTGATGACATGATGCTTAAAGACCCGAGATGTAAAGTATTAGAGCAAGTACGCAACGGTGTAGCAATTCGTATGGCAGTCCTTAAAGCCCTTATCGCCTAATGTTCCAAACATTCACTTCCCTCGTCACCTCGGGAGTTCCGTGTTTTTTTTATACTGATTTTAATGGGGAACAGCTTCACTGCTATACGTTAGACGAACTCTCCGCCCACGACATCGAATTCTCATTCAACAGTGCTTCCCATAACACCAATTTTCCCCATAAACCAAAATTTTCTCCCGTCTCATTGGATCATTATCGTCAAAAATTTGATGTCGTACAAGAGCATATCCGCAGCGGTAATACCTATCTCCTCAATCTCACCCAACCGACACCGATAGAGCCTGAATACTCCATAAGTGAAATTTACAATATGGCGCGTGCCCCGTATAAATTTCGTGTCAAAGATAGCTTTGTCTGCTTCTCCCCCGAGCCCTTTATCACCATCGAAGGAAATACGATACATACCTATCCGATGAAAGGTACGATTGACGCATCACTTCCTGATGCCGTCGAGATCCTATTAAATGACCCCAAAGAGATTGCGGAACACACCATGATCGTCGATCTTCTCCGTAATGATCTAGGAATCGTAGCAAACACCATTGAGGTCAAAGAGTTTCGTTATATATCCACCATCGATACCGGAAATAAAAAGCTACATCAAGTAAGTTCACATATTTCAGGGTCATTAGAAGGCAACTGGAGAGAAAACGTAGGTGAGTTGTTAAAAATACTGTTACCTGCAGGAAGTATCAGTGGTACACCGAAACGAAAAACAGTTGAGATTATCCAAGAGGTTGAGGGGTATGATAGAGGTTATTTTAGCGGTGTATTTGGGTATTTTGACGGCATGAACCTCTATAGTGCCGTATCTATCCGTTTTATTGAGCAAATTGAGGGACAATTCATCTATAAAAGCGGTGGGGGAATCACTGCTGATAGCGATTATATACGTGAATACAATGAAATGATCGATAAGGTCTATATACCTTAACGTATACTCGCCTGAGATTTTAGTTTTTTAAGTGTTTTAGGTCCAATCCCTTTGACATTCACCAATTCGTCTACGCTATTAAACGCTCCGTGAGATTTCCGATATTTAAGAATTTCTTCTGCCTTTGCAGGACCGATACCGTAAAGGGTTTGTAACTGTGCCGAGTTAGCACGGTTAATATTAACTGCACCGAATGTGAGAGAAAAGAAGAGAAAAAGAATTGTGAGTATTTTAACCATATCTAACCTCAAAAAATAAAGTGATAGATTTTAGCGTGTAAAAGCTGGTTTGTCAATTATTGTGATGATGATATGAATTTGTGATTGAATAAGTTTAGGGGATTTTGTATTGATGAAGAGGAATCTCTGA
>NZ_JAFLKV010000061.1:3692-4975 GCF_019163035.1 Sulfuricurvum sp. | reverse complement strand
TTATGCCGTATTACGTAGGGGACGGTTCGACATTGCTAATCTGTTCCAAAGAGTATCATCCGACGGCGGATTTGATTTTACAACGCAGTGATTTGCTTGAAGGACTTCAGTTTTACAACTGCGATGTCCATATCGGAGTCTTTGCCATGCCGCAGTACATCCGTAAAAATTACCTCGGGATTATCCGTAACTAATGGCGTTTGAATATGCTATTGCACTCACAGGAGGGATAGCGACGGGGAAAAGTACCGTTGCCTCTTTGCTCGGACTCAACGGGTTGCGCATCATCGATGCCGATACGATAGCGCACCGTATTTTGGATGAAAACTGTGCTTGGGTGGTTGAGCGTTTCGGCGAGGAGTTTGTTAAAAACGGTAAAGTGGATCGCCCTGTATTAGGGAAGGTTGTTTTTGCTGACGCGCAAGCGAAACAAGAACTTGAAGCCTTTTTACACCCCAAAATTCGAGCCGCGATCGAAGAGCAAAGTAACAAACAAGATCGCCTCAAATACCCCTATCTAATCGATATTCCACTATTTTTCGAGACGTCATCCTATCCGATTAAAAATTCCGTCGTTGTTTATACTCCCAAAGCATTGCAGATGGAGCGATTTATGAAACGCAACGGTTTCTCCGAGGAGGAGTCGTTGCGCCGTATCGAGAGTCAGATGGATATCGAGGAGAAGAAAGCGCGTGCGACATGGGTGATTGATAACTCTTCCAATCTCAAACATTTACAACGTGAATGTGAGCAGTTTGTCGATACTATTAAATTACTCTATCCCGCTCCTAAGGTATAATTACCGTAATTATAAAGGAATACCCCATGTTACAAATTGCCAAATATTGCGCCAGCGGCAACGATTTCGTCATCTTTCATGCTTTTCACGGAGCAGATCGCTCTGGACTTGCCCGAACTCTCTGTGATCGTCAAAACGGCATAGGAGCGGATGGGTTGATCGTCTTGCTCCCTCATGAGAGCCATGATTTCGAGTGGGAATTTTACAATGCCGATGGTTCGACTGCCTCGATGTGTGGAAACGGGAGCCGTGCATGTGCCCATTATGCTCACCGTTTTGGACTTGCAGGTGAGAATATGGAGTTTTTAACGGGCGCTGGGGTGATAAAAGCGAGCATCGAGGGGGATGTAGTTCAAAGTGATTTGACTCCTCCCCTCGTTATCAATGATACGATTTTTGAACATGAAATGACATGGTGGCTCCTCGATACGGGTGTTCCTCATCTCGTTACCTTTGATGCCGATATGGAAAATTTTAATATCGC
>NZ_JAFLKV010000061.1:0-3592 GCF_019163035.1 Sulfuricurvum sp. | reverse complement strand
GAGGGGACGATTACGTTCAAAGGGGAAGTGAAAGGGGTTTTTGAGACTTACTGGAGATTTTAAACGTCATCGGAACACGTCCCGACGACTACGTTAACACTGGGTTTCCTTCGGCAGGAAGCCCAAAATCGCTTGCGATTTTTTTAATCACATTAAACTTTATAATCCCGCTCTCTCCATAATTTGTGCTTGAGTATCGGCGATCAACGGTTCGATAATATCGTCCATCAATCCCCCCTGCATAATCTCTTCGAGTCGATAAAGAGTGAGGGTAATGCGGTGATCGGAGATGCGGTTTTGCGGATAGTTGTACGTACGGATACGAGCAGAACGATCACCGCTTCCCACTTGATCTTTACGCTCAGACATCTCTTTTTCTTTTGCCTCTTGCATTTGCATATCATAAATACGGGCTTTGAGAATTTGCATCGCTTTGTCTTTATTTTTGTGCTGTGATTTTTGATCTTGGTTGGTGACGACGATTCCGGTCGGGAGATGGGTGATCCGTACTGCGGAGTCGGTGGTATTGACGCTTTGTCCCCCTGAACCGGATGAACGCATAACGTCAATTTTGAGATCATTTTCATTGATAATAACCTCGACATCATCCACTTCCGGCATGATAGCTACGGTGATAGCTGAGGTGTGAACCCGCCCTTGGGACTCGGTAGCAGGGACACGTTGAACACGATGAACTCCGGACTCATGTTTTAGACGTGAATAGACACCATCTCCTTTGATAAGGGCGATGATCTCTTTAAATCCACCCGCATCGGAAGGACTACTGCTCATGAGTTCGATTTTCCACCCCTTCACATCGGCGTAGCGAACGTAAGCGTTAAATAAATCTCCGACAAAAATCGCCGCTTCATCTCCACCCGTACCGGCACGAAGCTCGATATAGATGTTACGTTTATCGTTCGGATCGGCAGGGATGAGAAGTTTTTTGATCTCATCTTCGAGCGGCTCAATCATCGGCTCTAACGCGCGTAACTCTTCTTTAGCCAGCTCACCGAGTTCGGCATCAAATGCGAGGGATTTGTTCTCTTCGATATCATCGAGGAGTTTTTTGTACTCGGTTGCTTTG
This sequence comes from Sulfuricurvum sp., assembly GCF_019163035.1. Taxonomy (GTDB): domain Bacteria; phylum Campylobacterota; class Campylobacteria; order Campylobacterales; family Sulfurimonadaceae; genus Sulfuricurvum. The sequence goes on along the minus strand of NZ_JAFLKV010000061.1, from coordinate 2,505 downwards.
GTGACAATCGCTTGGATAGAGGATTGTTCTTTCGAGAGGTCAGTCATTCGTTTGATGTCATTACCGATATCGGGAGAACTAAGCAGTTCAGTTAATTCGTTATAACGGTTGATAAAAGGGGTGAGTTTGTCGGATAACATGAGTGTGTCCTAAAAGAGGCGTTTTGAGAAAATTTAAAGAAGGAATTTTGCCCGAGGGCAAAAAATTACGCTGCGATTTTGTTAACAGCGAGGTGAAGACGACTTACTTTACGAGCAGCAGTCTCTTTTTTCAAGACACCTTTGCTAACATATTTGTGAAGATTAGCATTAGCGATCACAAGAGCTGCTTTTGCAGCATCTTTGTCTCCTGCTTCAACAGCAGTACGAACCGCTTTAACGATATTTTTAATACGTGTACGGTAAAATCTGTTACGTTCAGTACGTTTTTCCGTTTGACGGATACGTTTCAATGCTGACTTATGGTTTGCCATGGCATTTATCCTTGTCGAGGTTTAATTTAGGGTGAAATATTACCTTAAAGAAAATTAAATTTAAGTTAAAATTTATAGAAATAGAAATAAAAAAGAAAAATTAACTAATAAAAGGAAGAAAAATTTTATGAAACTTTTTGGAACGGATGGAGTACGTGGGGAAGCGGGCTCATTTTTAACGGCAGAATTGGCGATGCGTGTTGCAATGGCGGCTGGGATTTATTTTAGTGCTCATGCCCGAACGAAAAAGATTTTACTCGGTAAAGATACCCGTAAAAGCGGCTACATGATCGAAAATGCTATTGTAAGTGGTCTGACGGCAGTGGGTTACGATGTGATAGAGATCGGTCCTATGCCGACCCCTGCGATTGCATTTTTGACATTAAATATGCGATGTGATGCGGGGATCATGATTTCGGCGAGCCATAATCCTTACGAAGATAATGGGATTAAATTTTTCGATGCCCAAGGAAATAAGCTCTCCGAAGATATTGAAGCTCAGATCGAAGAGATTGCTCAGGATAAAGCGCGTCTTGAAGCGGGGCAAGTGACCGGCAAAAGCATCGGTGCGGCAAAACGGATCGATGACGTAATCGGGCGCTACATTGTTCAGCTCAAAAACTCATTCAGCCGTGAGCTAACCCTCCAAGGGTTGCGTATTGTTTTGGATACGGCGAACGGGGCAGGGTATAAAGTAGGACCGACCGTGCTCGAAGAGTTGGGTGCCGAAGTGATCGTATTGCATGATAAGCCAAACGGGGTAAATATCAATGAGGGGTGCGGTGCTCTTCATACGAAAGATTTGCGCGAAGCGGTTAAGCAATATCGCGCCGACATCGGTTTGGCTTTGGATGGGGATGCGGATCGTCTCATCGTTGTGGATGAAAAAGGGGACGAAGTTGATGGCGATCAGATACTCGGAACATTGGGGCTCTTTTTAAATAAAAACGGTCAGCTCAAAGGGGGCGGGATTGTCGCTACCGTTATGAGTAACCAAGCTCTCGAAGATACGATGAACGAGAACGGCCTCAAACTTTTCCGCTCAAATGTTGGAGATAAATACGTGTTAGAGATGATGCGTGAGAACGGCATTAACTTCGGTGGAGAGCAAAGCGGCCATATTATTTTGCACGATTATGCTAAAACGGGTGATGGATTGATGAGTGCACTCCAAATTTTGGCAGTACTTCTCACCTCAGGGCAAAAAGCGAGTAAAGTGCTCCGTCCATTTAAACTTTATCCACAAAAACTGGTCAATATCAAAGTAAAAGTTAAAAAACCGCTTGATCAAATTGAGGGATTAAGTGAAGAACTTGCAAAAATCGAACATGAACATATGCGTCATCTGATCCGCTATTCAGGGACAGAACATAAGTTGCGTCTCCTTTTAGAGGGGAAAGATGCCAAAGTGATGGAAAAATCTATGGAACGACTAGTTGCTTTTTTTGAGAAGGCACTGAATGGTTAGATCGATTATTATTTTAGTATTGGTGATGAGCAGTGCTTTTCTCCTCGACCAAGCGATAAAATCGATTTTTCTAGGGGGGTTCCGTCTTTACTCTCCCTATATTGATCTGATTCTAGTTTTCAACAAAGGGGTTGCTTTCTCAATGTTCGCTTTTTTAGAGGGGTCATTGAAATGGATACAACTTGCTTTATTGGCAGGCGTTATCGGATATACCCTCTGGTTGAAAAAAATATGTTATTTGATTCCGGTAGGGATCATGGTGGGTGCCGGATTATCGAATGTAGCCGATCGTTTTATTCACGGAGGGGTGGTGGATTACGTCTATTGGCATTACGGATTTAACTTTGCCGTCTTTAATGCCGCCGATGTGATGATCGATATTGCCGTAATCGGATTGATGATTTTAAACTTTCGCCCCCAGTCGTGTAAGGGTTAAGTGACATTTAACTTCTACACGGCTATAATTTCGCTCTTGCATTAATTTTGATGGTCTTATAGCTCAGTTGGTAGAGCACTACCTCGACAAGGTAGTGGTCACAGGTTCGAGTCCTGTTGGGACCACCAT
>NZ_JAFLKV010000138.1 GCF_019163035.1 Sulfuricurvum sp. | reverse complement strand
ATCCCTGCCCGTCTCGCCTCAACCCGCTTCCCCGAAAAAGTTTTAGCCGATATCGGCGGTTTGCCTATGGTGATCCGTACCGCCAAACGGGTCGAGTCTATCGACCGTGTCGTCGTCGCATGTGACGATGAAAAAATCCTCGACATCTGCGCTGCTCACGGTGTCGAAGCGCGTCTCACCTCCACCACGCATAAAAGCGGAACCGACCGTATCAACGAATGCGCTCAGATCATCGATGTTCCGGATGATGAACTCATCATCAACGTCCAAGCAGATGAGCCGTTTATCGAAACGGAAGTGCTCGAACTCCTGATCGAGCGTCTCAATGCCCTCAAAGCGCTAAATGCTCCGTTCATCATGGGAAGCTGCTACAACGCGATCAATAGCGAATCGGCACAAGACCCTAATCTTGTAAAGGTTATTACCGATATCGATCATAACGCGATCTATTTCTCCCGTTCTCCGATCCCGTTTGATCGTAGCGGGGAAGCGTCGTATTTCGGACATATCGGAATCTACGGATTTACCAAAAAATCGCTCCACGATTTCTGCGCCCTCGGCGAAGCACCGCTGGAAGACATCGAAAAACTCGAACAGCTCCGCGCCCTCTATCACGGCAAAAAAATCTCGATGGTAAAAGTGGCGAGTAGTGGGTTTGGGATCGATACGGTGGAAGATTTGGAGAGAGCGAAGAAGATTTTCGGAGTATAAGGGTTTCTTTTCATTCTGCTACACTGTTGCTACGATATAGGCGTACAATAATTGCACTGAATAATTTATCAAGGAGTCTAAATGTCACTTATAGAACTGTTTACCAATTATGTCTTAAACCGCAAAAATTTAAAAGAATATGTGGAGCTTCGTAAAACGATCAATGAACGAGGTGAGTTTAACGATGCAAAACTGATCCAAGCCCAAGAAAATTTAGAGCGACTCAAAATGGAAGAACCTGATATTTATGAGGGTATGTACGAAACATTAGCCAGAATTTATGCACGTAATGCAGGTCTTACTATCGAATATCCGCTCGACTTTATACGTCAAATTCTTAAAATGTATAAAACATCACTCACACCTGCGCAAGTGTACGAAGAGTACAAACGGGTATTAGAACATTATCATCACGATGTTTGATTGATTTAGTATTTAAAAAATAAAGAAGTTATTGAAATGAAGAGTTTCCCCGAAAATCGGGGAAGAAGGGATTAGATATTGTCGCGGATACCGAGATCAGTAACTAATTTGTTGTAAACCGCACGGTTTGTACGTTTCAAATAACGCATCAAACGACGACGTTGACCAACCAATTTCAAAAGACCAAGACGTGATGAATGGTCTTTTTTGAATACTTTCAAATGCTCAGTAAGAGCAGCGATACGAGTTGAAAGAAGTGCGATTTGTACTTCACTTGAACCGGTATCACCTTCAGTTCTTTGGTATTGTTTGATAATTTCTGTTTTGTTTGCCGTATCTAAAGCCATAATAGCCTCCTGATGGGTAGTTAAATTTACTCGAAAAACATTTTTTTCAAGCAGGGTCGGAATTATAGCCAAAAAAAACCGTTTTTTCGCTAAAGCACTCCGCAAGTCACCTCTAATTATTTTTAGCTATAATAACTTTTTGATTACCGAAGGATGTTTTAGATGCTAATGACTAAAGCGAGTGAATACGCACTGTTGTCGCTGATCGTTTTAGCCAAAGCGGGACACCCTCTCGATGCGGATACCCTCTCTAAAGATCTGAACATCTCTAAAAGTTTTTTAGCCAAAATTCTCCAATCCTTAGCGCGTCAAGGGATTCTCAACTCTTACAAAGGGGTTAACGGAGGATTTGAGCTCGCCCGTCACAGCCGTGAGATCACCGTATTAGAAGTGATGGAGGCGGCTGAGGGGAAAAGCCCTGCGGTATTTAGCTGTTCCCCCTCGTTGGAAGATTGTCCCTCCAATAAAGCTCTTAGTTGCGGTTTATGGCCGTTTCTGAACCGATTACAAGGGAAAGTGGACGCTTTTTTAGGCATCCTGACCCTCGAAGCCATTTTAGAAGAGTAATGTTTGGCAAAAGCAAAGAATAGAACGCCTGACGTTAAAACAGTACTATCTGCCATTTTCGCTTCGCGTGACCTTAGTGTTGTCTTTTTTGTTATGGCAATTTTGGCGATTATTATCGTCCCGATGCCCAGTGCGATGCTTGATTTTCTCCTTGCTATCGTCATTGCGATCTCGGTTCTTATATTGCTCATCTCCCTTTATATCCCTAAACCGACCGATTTAACTACCTTTCCGACCCTTTTGCTCGTTATCACCCTCTTTCGGCTATCGCTTAATATCTCTACCACGCGGATGATTTTGAGTCACGGTCACGAGGGGCCCGAAGCGGTAAGTGATATCGTTACCAGTTTTGGAAACTTCGTTGTCGGCGGGAATATGGTCATCGGGGTTATCGTCTTTACCATCTTGGTCTTGATCAACTTTATGGTTATCACCAAAGGTTCAGGACGCGTCGCCGAAGTTGCAGCGCGCTTTACTCTCGATGCAATGCCCGGAAAACAGATGGCGATTGATGCCGATCTCAACAGCGGTCTTATCGATGAGTCAGAGGCGAAACGCCGCCGTGCTGAGATTTTGCAAGATGCCAACTTTTATGGAGCCATGGACGGATCGAGTAAATTTATCAAAGGGGACGCGGTTGCGGGGATCATCATCACCATGATCAACATCATCGGCGGATTTTTGATCGGAATTTTTCAATTCGACCTCGACGTAGCTACAAGTGCACAAACCTATACTATTCTCACCATCGGGGATGGATTAGTATCACAAGTACCTGCCCTCATCATCTCGACTGCTACCGGTATTATGATAACACGGGGTTCCAGCGATACGGGCGGAAACTTCGCCGAGGGCAGTATCAATCAGCTTATGGGAAATGCCCGCGTTATGATTATCGTCGGGTTTATCATGCTCATGTTCGCCATGGTTCCGGGGTTGCCGACACTCTCCCTCGGATTTGTCGGCCTCATTTTCGCCGGATTGGGATACGCCCTGTATAAATACGAAAAAGGGGATCTCGTCCTCACCTCCGCTCCAAGCGTTATGAAAAAAGACGGCTCTTCAACTACGGGGACAGCAGGGGCCGCCGAGGGGACTACATCATCCGCACCGCGTAAAAAAAGCAACGAAGAAATCGCCAAAGAAGAAGAGGCGGCACTCGAAGATATTCTCAAAATCGAAATGCTCGAACTCACCCTCGGCTATCAACTCATCCGCCTCGCTGACAGTTCGCAGGGGGGAGATTTGTTGGAGCGTATCCGATCTATGCGGCGTAAAATCGCTTCCGATTTCGGCTTTTTGATGCCGCAGGTTCGTATCCGCGATAACCTCCATCTCAAACCGACCCAGTATGAAATCCTCCTCAAAGGGGTCAACATCGGTGACGGACTCATCCAACCCGATCGCTACCTCGCGATGGACAGCGGAATGGCAATGGGGGAAATCGTAGGTGAACCGACCAAAGAGCCTGCATTCGGTCTCGATGCACTCTGGATTGACCCTGCTCTCAAAGAAGATGCGATCATCAACGGCTATACCGTCGTCGATCCGGCAACCGTTATCTCCACCCACATGAGTGAGTTGGTGAAACGCCACGCCGAAGAGCTTCTCACCCGTCAAGAGACCCAAGCACTCATTGAAAAAATCAAAAATGACTATCCGGTTGTGGTGGACGATCTCCTCAAAGTGGCTAATATCGGTCTTATTCAACGTGTTTTCAAAGCGCTCTTGCACGAGCGTGTCCCTCTCAAAGATATGATTACGATTTTGGAAACCATGGCGGATGTAAGCGAATACACCAAAAGTGTCGATATCATCACCGAACACGTCCGTGCCAAACTCTCCCGTATCATCACACAGCTCTATACCAGTCCTGATGGGATCATCAAACTCCTCACCTTTGATACGATGAGCGAGCAGATGATGTTGGAAAAATCCCAAGAGCGTGACGGTACTCGTCAACTTCTACTCAACGTCGGGGAGATCAACGGTCTCATCCAAGCCACCAGTCAAAAAGCGACGGAACTCCTCCAAAAAGGGATCTCACCGATTATCGTCATCGTCGATCCGAAACTCCGCCGTCCGTTGGCTGAGATTTATGAGCGCTTTAGTCTTGATATCGTCACCCTCTCCCATGCTGAAATCGATTCAAATGCTAAATTCGAAGTACTCGGCTCCATCACTTTAGATACCAAATAGGAAATTCATGACAACAACGTTTTACCACCTCTCCCACATCGATCTCGACGGTTACAGCTGCCAACTTGTAATGGCACAAACAGAACATACTATGTTTAGCTACAACGCCAACTACGGCGCCGAAGTGATGGATCGTCTCGAAGAGATTATCGAGTTAATCAAAAAAACAAAACAAACAGCTACTATCCTCATTAGTGATCTTAACCTCTACCCTGATGAAGCACGATGGCTTAACACGGAAGTCAATCGTCTCAATGAGAGCGGATGGACGATCACGATCACCCTCCTCGATCACCACGGAAGCGGAAAAGATACGGCGGCACAATATCCGTGGTACTTTTTAGATACCGAGCGTTGTGCAACTAAAATCGTTTATGAATACGCATTAGAGCATTATGGGTTGCAAGGTGGAGGATGGTTAGAGGCGTTTGTCAAAGTGGTCAATGCCGTCGATCTCTGGCACCAAGATGAAGAGGACGATTTCGAGTACGGAAAAGTATGTATGCGTCTCATCTCTGATGCCAAAGAGCTTAGCCGTGTCATGTTCAGTGATGAAGACCGTGCCTACAAACTCTCTATGCTCGAAGAGGCGGCAACTATGCGCTTTCTCCCGAACGCCAATATTCTATTGGATGAAGCTCTCCATAAAATGAAAAAAGAGTTTTTCAAAGAAGGTGTCGATAATACCCTCGATAATCTCTCCACTAAACACATCGTAGCCTTGCTCGGCACGAAACGATCTACTATGACGATCTATTATAAAGGGTGGAGAGGATTTTTGAGCTACGGTTTGGGCAATACCTCGATCATCGGAAACGGCTTTTTAACCGAGTTTCCCGATTTTGATTTCATCGTCGATGTCGG
>NZ_JAFLKV010000016.1 GCF_019163035.1 Sulfuricurvum sp. | reverse complement strand
ATGAAAAAAATATTGATAGTAGACCAAAACAAACAAAGCCGCACTAAGCTTCGCATCATGTTGGATGATTACGCCCATGATAAACGAGAAAAAATTGAAATTTCTGAAACCGAAAGCGGCGGTGAAGCCGTTATGCTTTGTGAAAACGAACACTATGATTTGATATTTATCGATGTCGAAGTTTCTGAAATGGACAGTGCCAAAGCAACCACAATGATCCGTGATAAAAACCCGAAAGCTTTTATCATCGTCTCCTCTGACTCGCAAGATCCTGAGTTACGCAGTCGTATTCTCCGAAGCGGAGCGGAAGATTACATCAAAAAACCCATCTCTTCGGATCTTTTTTATTCACGCTTAGATAACTATATCGATCTTATCAAGTCACGCAAACTGCATCTTTCGATTCACGAAGCTCATAATCTTTATGGTCATGACACTTACGGTAGAACTATCTCCTATTTCATCAAAGAACATGATGTACTAGCGGAATTTTGGGAATATTATCTTCTGGAAACTCAAGAAACCAGAACGTTAACCGATGCATGTCGTCGATGCAACGTCGGAAAAAGTATTCTTAACTCTCATGAAGCCTCAACCCGTCTTTCGGATTCTATCCGCGCAATTTATGATATTGCGGTCTTAGCAGTCAATATCAATTTGACGCCTCATATATGGGTAGAAGAATCGGATAAAAATATCTATTTTACGATAGAGGGGATAAGTCAGATTAATCCTGATCGAGTTTTTGCGATATTAAATAAAATCCCGGAACTTAATACATATAAATTTGAACACTATAAAGTCACCGTTATGATCCCTCGCGAGAGAGTAGTACTATCCAAAGAAATTATATGTAATGATGTGGCGACTCAAATTTCTAAACCGATAACGGATGAAAATCTGATAGAACAAACTATTGTTACATCAGCAACTACCGATTACACCGAGACAGAAACTATCATCCAATATCAAATTTATAACTACATGGATGAAGAAGATTTAGAAGACATTAAAGAAAATCTGACCCGATTAAACACCCTTTTATTAATGGTAGGAAGCGGTGATATTAGAGCTGAAGAAGTAGATGAAATCGCATTTTTTCTTGAAAGAATCGGAAAGTCGGCATCGATCTACTCTGAAAGCTATGAAATAGCCAGAGCACTAAATTTGTTCTCATCTAGTATTAAAGATAATGTTCAAACCTTTATCGATAAGTCCTCATCCTTAGGGCTATTTTGTAAAACATTCGGTTTGGATCTAACCAATTGGCTTCAAGCAATCTTCTATGAGGGTGCACCTAGTGTAAACTTTATGAACGATACGATTACCAGTAACGCGCAAATGCTTAGTGAAATGCTAACAGCAACCGAAAGTGCACCCCAAGAGTCTATGGATATGGACGATATTTTTGCTTTTTAAAACAAAAATAGTTCTACCTCATCCTCAACCTCTTTATTCTGCTTAATCAAAGAGGTGATTTGAGCAAAACAAGATATAAGTGAATTATCGAGATAATGTATATCTTTCGCACTCATATCGATAAATATTTCTTTAATCCAGCAATCAAAATCAGTTAAAAACCCATTTAAAAGTTCAATAATCAATTTTCTTAAATGGTCATCGATTGATTCAATCTCTAATTCAATGAACGCTTCGCCTAACAAAAAAACCGATTGTGCAAGTAAATGAAACTCAAACAACCGTTCTATTTGATGAGATAATCCGACTATGATTTCGCCGATTAAATGCAATTGAGTATAATCATTATTTTTTGATATGTTATAAATAAATGAGTCTAGTTCATCATACGCTTTTTCAAACTCTTCGCGTCTGTCTGATAAATCATCTTCGAATCCTCTGATATATTCTGCTGCCGACATTTTATGATGAGAAGTGTGATTTATGATAGTCGTGTAATCCTTTGAAACCGCTATTTCTTGCACCGATACAGAAGAATCATCTAGGGCTCCATTTTGCTTTTCTTCTATACAAATACGGCAAGAGATGAGATTGTTTGAAATGAGATATTCACCTTGAGAAAATTCTCGATCCAAAATAGCATTGACTTCATCTAATTCAAGAATATGGCTCGATTCTAACGTAAAAAACAAATTCGATTCATTTTCTTCACAGTGTATATTAAATCGGGACCCTGTATTTAAAAGCTCTAGTCCCACATCATATAAAGAACGTACTCCATCGCATAAAAGCGGCATATCACTATAGCGCTCTGAAAGAAGGTACTCTTCCCAGAAAAGGGCCAAAGACGGCTCCTTCACAATCTTGAAACTTACTCGACGATCATAAACGGACTCTTTAAAAAGGTTGATTTTAGAGAGATGTACATCCTGAGATGATCGGCTAACGATCAAGCGCAAATAGTTAACGAGCCGCTTTTTAAGAACATCCGGATGAAAGGGTTTGCTAATGTAGTCCTCTGCTCCGGCTTTAAGCATCATCGATTTATGATAATCATCATCCATCGCGGATATCGCTATAATCATAATATTGGGAAAATCTTTTTTTATTAACGTCGTTGCTTCAATCCCATCCATAACCGGCATCATAATGTCCATAAAAATGATGTCAACTCTTTCAGAAGCACATATTTCTAATGCTTTTTTCCCATTCTCAGCTTCAAAAATAGCAATATCAGGATTCTTTATTATATTTAACTTGATCGCGGTACGATTATTTTTGTCGTCATCAACAATTAAAATTGTTCGCATTATTTCACCCCTATTTTATGTATACTCGATGTCGTCTTGCCAACAATCTCAAAACAAGCCCCACCCAACAAAACGGACTCTGTACATCGAATCGTATAGCCCATTTCGTTGCAGAGAAGCTTTATAAAATGAAGCCCTACTCCGGTTCCTTTTGCTTGTCGTGTCAGATGCGAATCATCTACCTGTTCGAACAATTCAAAGATTTTCTCTCGATTTTCTAACGCAATACCCTCACCGTCATCTTCTACGGTAAAAATAAAATCATTTGTGCTAATATGAAATGAAATACAGATTCGAGATCCGGCGTATTTGATCGCGTTGGAAAGGAGGTTTGTCACTATTTTCGAAAAATAGACTGAATCACTGGTAAGGAACGCATTGTCGTCTATCGATATATCGAGTTCAAGATTATTGCTCATTAAAAGGACTTTGTGGTTCAAAGCCAAACGATGAATATTCAAACCGACATCAAACTCTTTAAAATGAAACGTTAGTTTATTCGCTTTCAGCTTTCCTAAATCCAATAGTGTTTCTACTGTACTCAGCATCAATAAACCACTCTCACGTATGCTATCAGACAGCTCCACCAACTCTTCGAAATCCTCTCCTTTTCCCGCAAGGGTATTGCGAATATAATCTGAAAAAGTGATAACGGCATTCAGTGGGGTTTTGAGTTCATGGGTAAAAATTACGAGAAAGGAGTCTTTTGCATCATTAATTTTTTGAAGTATCTCATTTTCTATCTTTTGTTGCTCGCGTGCTTGTTTCTCTTCTAATAATTTTTTACCGACTTCGATAAATTCAGTTACTTCATAGCGAACTGCCATAAATTCTTTGATGGTTCCATCAGGATATAAATGAGGGGAAACAACTGACTCAACGATATACGGTTTGCCATTTTTATTAAGATTCGTGATTCTCCCTCTCCACGTCCTTTTATCTAAGATTGTTGACCACATCGCTTTGAAACTAGCTGCAGGCATATCGGGATGACGGACAATATTATGCGGTTTTCCTAACAGTTCAGAAGAGCTATAGCCTGATATTTCGCAAAACTTTTGGTTTACATAGATGATATTGCCTTTAACATCTGTTTTTGAGACAATAAAATTATCATCAACAATATTTCTATACTCTTTTAGCAACTCATTTTCGGATGTCATATTTTTTGTATCACTTTGTTAGTAAATTGATTCATCTATTAAGCTCTGTCAATTGCAGCATAAAGATTTTGACTCACAGATTCGATTTTTTCAAATATAGAAAGGATACTGTCTTGTTTTGTTCCATACGTTCCACCTTCCAATAAATGAATAATTTCAGAAACATATTGAATAGATTCCTTCTGATATTTTTCTACATTGGAAAAATCATGTTTTTTATTTGAATCAGCTATCTGAATGGTTTCATACCACCCTTTAAAGTCATTTGTTTCAGGTAAATAGGCATCAAGAGTCGGAGAACTGCTGAATACAGAGGCATACGCATTAGCTTTATAGGATAAATGATCAATTTTTACAAAACTTCCAAATGCGAAACCAAGCAAATTTTCACTAGCTGTAGAAATCTTGTCAGATGTGTGTGAAAAACTAGACATCGTGTTACTAAATTGGGTGACCGAATTTTTAGTACTCGCGGAAATTTGAACCATTTTATCGCTCAATGCACCAATGGTATCCGATTCTTGTCGAACAATTCTAATATTAACATCCACTTGTTTTGTCGCCTGTTGCGTTCGTTCGGCAAGTTTTCTAACTTCATCAGCGACAACGGCAAATCCACGTCCATGTTCGCCCGCACGTGCCGCTTCGATCGCAGCATTAAGTGCTAAAAGATTTGTCTGATCAGCAATATCATTAATCAATGCTACGATTTGACCGACACCACTTACCCCCTCGACCAATCCTTTCATACGTGCATTTGAGTCCCCAAGTATTTCAGTTAGCGTTTCAAGTGAAACCGAAAAATCTTTTATTTCACTTTGAGAGTTTTTGAGCTCGCTGGATTCTATGATAATTAGTTCTCTAATTTCTTTTAAACCGGCTAAGATATTCTCAAACGTTTTATACACAATTGATAGACCGTCAATGGTTGACGATGTAAATTTAGATGCTACTGAATGCTCTAAACGGTATTTTTGACTTTCATCTGCCATAGATAATGATTCAAATAGTTGTTCATCATCTTTAGATTGATAGGACAAAAGTTCTTGTTTTAGTAAACGATTTTCAGTTTGAAGACTTTCACATTTTTGTTCAAGTTCTATAAACTTTCTCGCTGATACAAACATATTTTAATCCTTTTAATAATCCAAATTTTTATAGTTATAATATATTGTTATTTTTTAGTTATGGTGTTGACTTCAGACTCTTTGATCAAAGCGTTCATTATGTCAAAGAGATTTCGACTTGCTTCTTCCATCG
>NZ_JAFLKV010000063.1 GCF_019163035.1 Sulfuricurvum sp. | reverse complement strand
GGGAGGATCGCATCGTAAATTTTTTCGGCGTTGTAGCGATCATACTCGCTCCGCAGCCCCATACCGCTTTGGGGAATATCACCCAGACCGCGCCAGCGAAAGTCTACCTTGTGGAAATATTTATCATTCAACGCCTGCGCTTTGAGATTCCCCTCGCATGTCACGGCACGTTTATACTCCACTTCGAGCTCACATCGATTTTCGATAAATTGTTTGACGATCATACTGATCGATTGCATTACATCCACCGGCTCAAATCCGCTCACGACGACCGGTTTCCCCCAGTCGCGCGGGAACTCTTCGTAGATTTTGCTTCCGCTGATAACGCTGACGTGAGAAGGCCCTAAAAATGCATCGATGATACACGCTTCATCACTGATGAGGGCGCGCATCGGTTCGGGTACGGTGACGTGGTTGAAATGCAAGAGGATATTTTTTACATCTTGGCGGATCACCGTGTCTAAAAGAGCGGCGGTCATCGGGGTCGTCGTCTCAAATCCTATGGCAAAGAATATCACCGTTTTATCGGGGTTCTCTTGTGCGATTTTAAGACAATCTAGAGGTGAGTAGACGAAACGGACATCCGCCCCCTTGCTCCTTGCATCTTGCAAAGAGCCATTGCTTCCAGGGACTTTAATCATATCGCCGAGCGTCACCAAAATGACATTATCTTGCATACTCAATACATAGGCATGATCGATCCGCTCTTTGGGCATGATACACACGGGGCATCCCGGACCGTGAACGAAATGGATGTTGGAGGGGAGCAGTTGCAACACACCGTATTTCATGATGGTGTGGGTATGTCCGCCGCATACCTCCATGATATTGATCGGGTGAGGGAGCTTTGAGGCATCCTCAGCGATGATCTTCGCGTACGCTTTTATCGTATCGGCATCTCGAAAATCATCATAAAGATTTTTAAGTTCCAATCCCATCTCAGGCTCCGCCGTTCGGACAGTTATCACTCTCTGCTATCGCGGCAAGCCTATCTTGTTCATCCATCGTATCGAGTATTTCCCTATATACTTTGAGCGATTCGAGGGCATCTCCCTCGTCGATCTTGTTCATGATAAACCCGATATGAAGGAGTACATAATCGCCGATTTTGACACTTCCCTCTTCCATAAGATCAAGTCCTGCATTACGCTGAATACCCATCGTATCAACGGTTGCAATATTGTTTTCGGTGTCGATACTGACGACTTTTGAGGGGATTGATAAACACATAATTAGCTTCTCATCTTTCGTTTAAATTCAATCCAATCAATCACCTTCATGATGGAGGCTTCGTCGTTGATATTTACTTCTAAAATATCGACGTTCGGTTTGATCTTTCTCGCTTCGGCTTTCTCCCGCTCGATGTCGTATTTGAAATACGGTAACAGATCGGTTTTGGTGATAAGGATCAGATCGGCACAACGGAACATCACCGGATATTTGGCGATCTTGTCTTCCCCCTCAGGGATCGAAACAAGGACGATGTTGAGATGCGATCCCACATCGTAGCTCGCAGGGCAGACGAGGTTCCCGACGTTTTCGATAAAACAGACATCCAGTGGTGCCAACGGCAAATCATGCAGCCCTTTGTGTACCATAAATGCGTCCAGATGACACGCACTCCCCGTCTGAATCTGTACGGCAGGAATTCCCACCGCAGTAAGGCGATCCGCATCGCGTGACGTCTCCAAATCCCCCTCGATAACTCCGAATTTAAACGGCGCTAAACTCCCCATCTTTTCGAGAAGCGTTGTTTTTCCGCTCCCCGGTGAGCTCATCAAGTTGATCGCCAATACCCCGTGCTCGTTAAAATGTTCACGGTTGTGGTGCGCCTCTTGGTCATTTTTGTCCAAAATCTTTTTGATGACGGAGATCGTTTTTGCATCATTGAGCTGAGGGTTGTGATGCAATGTTTCATGCGCCGCCTGATGGGTATGAGAGTGTTCATCGTCGTGATGGTGATGATGATGCCCCCCTTCGTGAGGATGTTCAAGCTCATCATGCTCATGATCATGAACGTGAGTATATTCTCGTCCAAACTCATCGACATGAGTATGCCCGTGCTGGTGGTTATTGGTCGTAATCGAGCATCCGCAATCTTTACACATAGTTAATCCTTTTTGTTTGTTTTAAATTATCAATCCCGCTCGTGTGAGGAGATCGATTTCATACGCATTTTCACTGGTTCCATCGTATAGGATTTTACCTTTTTCATCCAAAATGACGACACGCTCACCGAGTCTGGGTGCAATAGCCAAGTTGTGCGTCGCCGTTATCGTCGTGATGGGGAGTGCGGCGATAATGTCGAGAAATTTGGCGGTACTGGCAGGGTCAAGCGCGCTGGTCGGCTCATCGAGTAGTAGCACTTTCGGCGAAAGCGACATGACGCACGCGAGTGCGAGTTTTTGTTTTTGTCCGCCGCTGAGTTTGAAAGGGACGTTTTTCAGATGCGGTGTCAATCCGAACAGCTCGGCATAGTTGCGTACCCGCGCATCGACATCGTCAAACTCTAGTTGACGGGCACCGAACGCTATCTCATCATAAACGCTCGGATTGAAAAGCATCGCATCGATGTTTTGAAACACCAGCCCGACGTTGCGGCGAAAATATTCATTGGTTTGCTTCTGTTTCAACGCACTTTTACTCAGTGGGTTTCCCTCAAACAAGAGCTCACCGCTATCAGGGAACTCCAAGCCGTTGAGGAGTTTTAACAGGGTGCTTTTCCCGCTCCCGTTAACCCCTAAAAGAACCACTTTTTCCCCTGCACCGATATGGAGGTTCAGGTTTTCAAAAACGGTATTAGCCTCTCTTTTGAGAGTGACGTTTCGGAGTTCAAACATGAAAACCTCTCGATTTCATCGCTTCGAAATTCTCTTTTCCTTCTCGGATATTTTTATCCAAAAATCCTGCTATAGCAGAACCCAAATACCCGTATATCTCCTGTCGAGACGGTTTTCGCAGTGTTCGTGATTTCAACGCATCGGTGTAATCGGCGAACGAACGCTGCATATTCATGATTTTCGAGACGCTCAAAACCAATAAAAAAGTCAAATCTTTGGAAAACGCGACCGCCTCATAGATATTGACTCTGGAGGTAAAAAGGAGCGTCAGAAAGATCATATCAAACGAGCGCAAATTGACGGTCAAAAAATAGTGCCAAAACGACTCATCTCTCAAATAAAGGGTAAAGGAATAGCTCAACGTGATAAACAGCGAAAAAAGTGCCACCAAGATAAAGGATCGACGGGCAATCGAAAGTACCGATTTACCCGACATGATCATTAGCAAAGCAAGGATGATCAAGAGCGGCTCATAACTCTTGAGAGTCGATATGGCTATCAAAGCACCGATATAGAGGAGAAAATAGGTTTTAGCTGGCACGTTTACTCAACTTTTTGATACCTATCATCACGCCAAAGATCAAACCCGCACCGAGCGCCGCACTGATCCATGTCGACATCAAAGCACTCACACCGCTGATTTCATAATCAGGTATGATCGCCGAAATCAAAGGTTTTGTAGTTTCGATCGATTGGGGCACGTAGCCTATCATCGAGCGAATCTCCTCTACGCTCCACTCACCCCATGCAGGTCCTTCGGCGATTAACCCCAGCGGAGTTAAAGCGATCACAACGAGGATAAAAATCAATAAATATTTCCCGTTTTGACTCATACCGTAGCTCCTTTGGCGGTGCTTTGATTTTTGATTTTTTCGACAAACCCCATCACCAACATCGTCGCAAATCCCTCTACCACTCCGAAAACAAGGAGGTGAGAGCCGACAACGGCGGGGAGTGTGACATTAAGACCGAACGGAAAATAGATCGGATGCCCTAGTGCATCAACACCCAACAGAGGCTGAATTCCCAAAGCCACGGCAACCACAACGGACGCGGCAACGATACCGCTCCACCCTGCTAAAAACAGCACAAGATTGTTATTCACTCTATCATGGAGCAGTTTGTGGGCGTAAAACGCGCTAAATGAAGCGACAAATCCCATCGCCAAAGAGTTGATGGCAAAGACGCTGAGACCTCCGTCACCGAAAATAAGCGCCTGAATAAAGAGCGTCAACGATAGACAAAACGCCGCCACCCAAGGACCGAACAATATCGCCAAAATCGCCGCCCCTATAGCGTGCCCGCTGGTTCCTCCTGGAATGGGGATATTGAACATCATGATGACAAACGAAAATGCCGTTAATGACGATAAAAACGCATAAGACTCATCATTGATCGCCTCTTTGGTTTTTTTCCACGCCACAATCAACAAAGGTATCGCCGCAACCGTTGCGGGTATATAGGTAGAGGGGGATATGAATCCGTCCGGTATATGCATCTAAACACCTCTATGAATAGTTATTCAGTATAGTGGTAATTATAGAAGATTTATCTATAAAGAAGTTGAAAAAAAGTATTTCTTAGTTATTTTTAGGACTAATCTCTTAAAAAATACCCACCATACCCTTTAGAGTTTACGAGCAACACTTCCCTGCGGATGATTATACCAGCCCGGATCGGAGTAATCCTCTTTAGGTTGATTAGCGCGGACTTTGACAAGGGTGAACATCCCCCCCATCTCGATAGGTCCGAATGGCCCTTGTCCAGTCATCATCGGTAGTGTATTTTCCGGCAATGCCATCCCCATCTCCGCCATATCCTGCATCTCAGCCATCCCGTTTTTCCCCATCGGCATATACATATACTCCGGCATCAAATCGCTGATTTTTTCGGTGAGGTCGTCTTGTTTAACTCCAAGCATATTGGGGACACTATGCCCCATCGGTCCCATCGTGTGGTGTGATTTATGGCAGTGAAATGACCAGTCCCCCTCATGGGTTGCGACGAACTCAAATGCTCTCACTTGCCCTACTCCGACATCAATGGTCACTTCCGGCCAACGGGCACTTTTGGGAACCCATCCGCCGTCGGTACAGGTCACTTCGAACGGATGACCGTGCATGTGGATCGGATGGTTGGTCATGGTGAGATTACCGACACGGATACGGACACGATCACCGACACGAACATTCATAGAATCGATCCCCGGAAAAACACGGCTGTTGAAACTCCAAAGATTAAATTCGGTCATGGTCGAGGGATTAGGGGTATAAGTTCCCGGTGCTACATCGTAACTGGAGAGGAGAAAACAAAAATCGCGATCCACCCGATGCTCTT
>NZ_JAFLKV010000153.1 GCF_019163035.1 Sulfuricurvum sp. | reverse complement strand
GTTGTTCGGCTCTGAGATTTGATCGAAATCGGCTAGGTTGATCGGGCAGAGTCGTAAGTGGTGTATCTTTGAACGATCCGAAAGGGATTTGCTTGATTTTGGTATTAAAGCCGCTGAGAAGATCACGGCGTGAAATTTTTTGGTTGGAGTGCAAAACATTTATAGTTGCTTTGACCGAGTAATCGAGGTAGCGTCTGATGTTATGCTCATCTATGATGTAAAAAGTTCCTTTTGAATTTTCCAGCGCTTTTTCATCGAATACGCCGCGTGATTTTTGGGCAAAGTTTTCAAGGTATCCTCTGGGCGTTATAGTGATCTCCTCGATCCGTATGGAGGGGTATTGACCCTTTAACAGTATTTCTAGTTGGTGTTTTAACGGGGTAAAATCGATTTTGCTTTGTTGGGTAAAGTTGACATAACGAACTTTAGAAGCATCGATCTCAACGCCGTTAAGTTCAAAAGTCTTGGCAATGATTTGAGCATTAAGACGATACTGTGTTTTATCATCAGGAATTTTAAATAGTTCAAATTTTTTGGGAAGATCGGGAAAGAGATCATTAGAGTAAATGGTTGTATGATTGTAAGTATAATTTTCTTGAAGTTCATACGCACAGAGTGTGAGAGAGAAGATTAGGGCTAAAAAAAGTTTATTCATTAGAGAATTGTAACACAACAGTATTGGTTTTTTATTGGCTTTACGTTATCCTCTACCAATTAAAATTATATAAAGTAGCACTATGTTTTTTAGAAAAAAAGATTTTTTATCTGAGTTAAGTCCTGATGAACAAGATTTAATCCGTTTTGAACAAGTTGCTGTAGCGTACAAACAAGCTTTTGCATCAATATTTCTGCTCTTTTTGGGCGCTTTAATTACATTATTTTTATTTTATAAAACCCCAACTGTAAAGTGGGTAGGAATATGGTTTACATTAATAATAATCTCACTTATATGGCGTCTATGGGTATTGAGAGAGTATCGTACTCATCTTAAAAACGAATCAACTAAGCGCTGGGAGAAACGTTTCTATACAGTAATGATTACCTCTGCATTATTGTGGGGCTGGATCTCTTTTTTTATTTTTCAAACCGCTAATCCTCTTCACCAATTTTTTCTCATATTTTTGATTTCTGGGATCGCATCTATTGCATCGGGAACATTGGCTTCCCTCTTTGGATTATCTATTATATTTTTAACTTTGCTTCTTACTCCGTTATTTATTGTAATGTTCTTTCATGGCGGTTTTGAATTTCAAATGATGGGTGTTTTGGTTATAACATTTTTTATACTGTTGGTAAGTGCCGCAAGACGGATACATACCAATATCATGAGCGCATTGATATCGAAAATTTTTCATCAAAAAGCGACTCAGGCGTTAGAGCTTTCCGAGGAACATTTCCAAACAATATTTAAAGAAGCACCGGCGGGAATTTTTTATTATAATCTTGATTTGGTCGTAATCGATTCTAACACTGAAATGATGCAAATTCTTCGTATTGATCGAGATCGTATGATCGGATTAGATTTGAATAAACTCACTGATTCCTGTTTAGATAAGGCACTCAATTTGCCATTCAATGGAGAGAAAGGCTATTATGAGGGCACATATACAACGATGATCCAGAAACTCCATTTATGGATTACCTTGCGTACATCACCGATGTATGGCTCTAATCGTGAAATTATCGGTGGTGTAGCCATCGTAACCGATATCACGGAACGAGTTGTTGCCGAGGAGAAGGTGAAGCATCAAGCCTATTATGATTATTTAACCGATATCCCTAATCGTGTATTGCTGAAAGACCGTATTGAACAATCTTTAGCTCATTATCGTCGCCATCAAAGCATTATTGCAGTTATGTTTTTAGATTTGGATAATTTTAAAAGTATTAATGATTCGTTGGGCCACCATATCGGAGATATGATTTTGATCGAAACGGCATCACGGTTGAGTTCTATATGCCGTGAGGGGGATACAGTCTCTCGCTTGGGTGGTGATGAATTTGTAATATTATTGGGAGAGCTCGGTGATGATCCACATATTGCTGCCACTCATGCAGAAATAGTTGCTGAAAAAATACATGCGGTTTTATCTATTCCATTTGAGGCAGATCAACTTGAACCAATTACTACTAGTACGAGTATCGGGATTGCTTTGGTGGGTTCCGAAGATCAAAATGCGGATGATTTACTCAAATTTGCTGATACAGCAATGTATCAAGCTAAAAAAGAGGGACGAAACACAACCCGTTTTTATCAAGAACAGATGGATCAATGGATTAAAAAACGGCTTTTTATGGAAAATGCTCTTCGAAACGCGGTTAAAAACAATGAACTAGAACTCTATTATCAGCCGGTTATTGAGATAGGAACAAAAAAAATAATCGGAGCTGAAGCATTACTGCGCTGGAATCACCCTGAGTTAGGGTTAGTAATGCCTGATGACATGATATCGATTGCTGAAGAGAGTGGATTAATCGTCCCCATTGGCGAATGGGTATTGCGTGAGGCATGTACACAGTTTGTCCGATGGAGAGCGGATCGTCTCGGTAAATCTCATATTGAGAGGATCGCCGTCAATGTGAGTGCGGTACAGTTTCGACAAAGCGATTTCGTTGATAAGGTAATCCGTATCGTAGCCGAGAGTGGTATTGTTCCATCCATGCTTGAATTGGAACTGACTGAATCGATGATTATCGATAAAATTGACACGGTTATCGAAAAAATGAATCGTCTTAGAACTGCCGGTATCGCTCTTTCAATGGATGATTTCGGTACGGGGTATTCATCGCTTGCCTATCTCAAGCGGCTTCCGTTTACGACATTGAAAATCGATCGTAGTTTTGTTCGCGATATTATGCTAGACAAAGATGATGCCGCATTGGTTGAGACTATCCTCTCAATCGCCTCGATCTTTAATCTCGATGTTATTGCAGAGGGGGTCGAGACGATTGAGCAGTTTAACTTTTTAGAAAACCATGGATGTGCTTATTTCCAAGGGTATCTGTGCTCAAAGCCGGTTCAAGTACCGACTTTCGAAGAGTTACTCAGCTACGATGTACAGAGCTGTCACACGCGAAAGTAGTTTTTCAGTCCTTTGATATTTCTACTATTTCTTTTGTCCGGACGATTGCTTTATCGATATGATCGACGATATTCTCTTCCCCGATTTTTTCATCGATGTGCGATTGCGATATAAAGCGGCGAACCTGCGAATTAATCCCTGAGAGGATCAATACTGTATCGTTATTGGCAAGTCGCTCATGCAAAATTTCAAGGGCGTGCAAACCTGCCGCATCGATGAGGGGGACATAGCGCATCCGTAGAATAAACACTTTCGGTGGGGTCTCAAACAGCAAGAGGGTATCGACCAGCTTTTCAGCAACACCGAAAAAGAGCGGTCCTTGGATCTCATACACCTCTACACCGCTTGGGATCGATTTATGGTGGATTGAGTCAGGATCATCCTCTTCGGACTCCACAGAGCGTATTTGAGTCGCTTTCATCATCTGATCGATAAAGAGGATCGAGGCGAGGGCAATCCCCGCTTGGATAGCGAAATTCAGATCGACAAGGACGGTGAGTGCGAAGGTAAGGATCAAAACGATGCGATCACTACGCGGAGCCTGCATAATCTCGCGTACGTGTTTGAGCTCCGACATATTCCAAGCTACCACCATGAGGATAGCCGCCAACGCCGCAAGGGGTACTTTGATAATCAACGGTGCGAGGAGCAGCATAAAAAGAAAGAGCCAGATTGCGTGCATCATCCCCGCAACGGGTGTGCGCGCTCCTGCTTTGACATTGGTAGCGGTACGGGCGATGGCTCCCGTGGCAGGGAGACCACCGAAAATAGCTGAAGCGATATTCCCGATCCCCTGAGCAAATAGCTCTGCATTGGATTTGTGACGTGTTCCACTCATACCGTCTGCTACAACAGCCGAGAGGAGCGATTCGATAGCGGCAAGGGTTGCTATAGTGATCGCATCGGGAAGTAACAATCGGAGCTTTTCAAAGGTAATTTGTGGCCATACGGGAGTCGGGAGCATGGAGGGGATCGCCCCAAAACGGCTCTCAATTGTCTCGACGGGAAGGTTCATCGCCCACACAGCAATCCCTGAGAGAACTACGACGACAATAGGCCCAGGGATTTTAGGGGTATAGCGTTTGGTGAGTAAAATGATACCGATAGAGGAGAGAGCGACGAGGATAGCTAGAAAATTGGTCTCATGCAAATGGGCGACATAGACGGTGAGCTTGTCGATAAAATCAGGTGGAACGGTTGCGATAGAGAGACCAAAAAAATCACGAATCTGCGAAAAGGCGATTAGCAGTGCGATCCCAGAGGTAAAGCCTATGATAACGGGGTAGGGGATAAATTTGATCATCTCTCCGGCACGAAAAAACGCCATAATAATGAGAATGCCCCCCGCCATCAAGGTCGCAAGCACTAGCCCCTCATATCCTTGTTTCATAGCAACAGTGGCAACGGTGACGATAAATGCAGCTGTAGGACCTCCGATCTGATAGCGGCTTCCACCGTGTGCAGAGATTAAAAATCCAGCAACAATCGCGGTAAAGAGCCCTCTCTCAGGGGGAAGATTCGAAGCGATAGCGATAGCCATAGCCAGAGGAAGTGCGACGATAGCTACAGCGAGTCCCGCGACAGCATCGGCACTGAAATCCGACCAAGAATAGCCTTGTCGGCGAAAAAGGGATATGAGTTTCGGCTCCAGAGAGTCATGAAGTGAGCGTAACATGAAAAAAATGTCCTTGAAAAAATCGATCCGCTAGTGTAGCACTTTTTCTACGGTAACAATTGTTTTCTTTTGTTTTTTAAATATTCCATCCATTTATACCCCTCATCCAAAGCAAAAATAGCGATCAATGCAATAGCGACATAGCCGAGTATTTCACCACTTGGTGGGAAGACATGAAACCAATCCGGCAAAAGGTAGAGGGCGATTGTTTGCAGTATGATACCGAGCGATATTCCACCCCAGAGCCAAGGGTTGATCGTGAGGCTGCGGCGAATGTTTTTCAAAAAAGGTTCTGACTCTTTTTGGGCTAAAATGGCGGTGAGCCATTGAGCGGCTACAACGGTGGTAAAAGTGGCACTAAGGATAGACTCATACGGATAGTTATGCTCATAAAGCGTAATAAAAAGGGTCATGGTAACACTGGCGGTGACGAGTGCAAACCATCCTAAGCGAAAAAACATCGCTGAATCAAAGAACTGTTTTTTTGCAGATCTCT
>NZ_JAFLKV010000031.1:1905-5275 GCF_019163035.1 Sulfuricurvum sp. | reverse complement strand
TGATGAAAATCCGACAAGATGAGCCAAAACCGATGATAAAACGGTGGCGTTCACGATTGCAAGACGCGATGCTCGATTCGCATTTTCTCATCGGGAGTTCTCATTTCGTCATAACGGGCGAACCGGATATGCTCAGTGGAATGTGTGCACTGATCCGCAGTGTCGGCGGAACCATCGATGCGGCGGTTTCTACGACGTTTAGCGATGTTCTCCACACCATCGAAGCGGAGAATGTTTTCGTTGGGGATTTGGAAGATGCTCGTCGCTTTTTTGAGGGGGCAGATATGGTGATCAGTAATTTCCATGCAGAACGAATCTTGCATAGTGTTCATCATACGGCGCTCGTTATCCGAGGATTTCCGAACTACGAAGAGTTAGGGAACCAACTTAAAAACGATCAACTGTATGAGGGAAGCACGTACTTTTTGTTTGAAATAGCCAACCAATTGAGAAAGGTTAAACATGAACACTAAAATCAGCATAGAGGGGAACGGTACGATGAATAGCGCTTTGAGAGTTGCGTTTGCAACGAAAGATATGGAAGAGATTAATGCTCACTTCGGCGGAGCTAAAGAGTTTGTAGTCTACAACGTTTCAAAAGACGGTTATGAAGTATCCGAAGTGATAAAAACCGACAGTACCGATCCTGAGGACGATGATAAAACCGATTATCGTGTGCGTGCTCTCAAAGGTGTCAACATTATGTACTGCGAGAGTATCGGCGGTACGGCGGCCGCAAAAGTGATTCGTGCAGGGATTCATCCGATGAAAGTATCCGAGCCGACACCGATTGAAGATATTTTGAAAACCTTGGTAGCGATGATCAACGGCAATCCTCCGCCGTGGATCAAAAATATCATCCAAATGAAAACCGAGCACGATGTGCGACAAGACCGATGGGCAGAGGGAGAATAAGTGGAAGCGGAAAAAACAATGAATGCGTTTGGTGTGGAGTTGATACGTCAAATTCGTGCACTCGATCAGTTTGGAAACTGGGCTAAAACCAGCGATGAAGAGTTGCTAGTTAAAAAGTATGTCAAAACCAAAGAGGATCTTAAATCGATCCCTCTGATCGCGGATATTGATGAGATGCTTACCAATGATATCAAAATGATTTACAAAGCAACGGCGTTGGCATTTGAGCGACAAACCGGTGTGGTGTGTAACGTTATCATGGAGATGAGTCATGAGGGATTCGGTCGATGTGCGGTAATCGCTGATCGTATTTGTATCGTGGATAAGTATTTCAAAGATGCACACCGTTTCGGTTTTCGAACCCTCGAAGCATTGTTTGAAGATGGCGATAAACATCTTAACAATGCCATTGCGATTTATGAACAATATAAACCGTGTAATAAACAAGGATAAGGAGTCAAAATATGTCAAAAGTCGGTATTTTTTTCGGTAGCAGTAGCGGTGTCACACGAGGTGCGGCAGAACTTTTAGCGGATGAGTTCAAAGGGGCTGAACTCATTGATATGGAAGAAGATTATGATGGAATTGATCAGTTTGAGGATTTCGATGTTTTAATCCTCGGCTCATCGACGTGGGGACAAGGCGATCCTCAGCGTGACTGGGTAGATGCACTGTACGAATTGGATAATGAACGTCCTGATATGAGCGGAAAAAAAGTAGCCTTTTTCGGTGCAGGGGATCAAAAAACACATGGTGAACACTTTTTGAGTGCTTTGGGAAAAATGCACGATCTTTTTGTCTCCCTCGGAGCAAGTGCGTATGGATTTACCACAACTGCGGGATATGAGTATGATCATTCATTGGCTGAGCGTGAGGGGAAATTTTGCGGTCTTGGGATCGATGATGTGAATCAAGAAGATTTAACGCAAGAACGTGTTCAAACATGGGCAAACCAACTCAAAAGTGAGATGGGATTATAAGGGGATTATGATGGGAACGTTAGCAGAATTTGAACAAATTAGCGACACCGAAGATTTCTTTGATTTTTTCGATCTTGAATATGATGAACGTTTGGTTCAGGTCAAGCGATTCCATATCATGAAAAAATTCGGCGAATTGGTCGAAAAAGCATCAGGGCATGATTTCGGCGGGGATGAGAAACTCCTAGAATATTATAGATTTGCTCTGATAACGGTCTATAAAAATTTTGAAAACGGTTACAGCCCATCAGCCGCCGATGTGTGGGAAATGTTCGATAAACCGAGTGCTTGCGGAACCTGTTCCACATCCACGAGCTGTAGTAGCGTAGAGGAGGTCAGCAATGGAGTCCACGCCTGTGTCAGCCAAAACAGTATCAGTTTCTGAAGAGGTAATGCCTATCAATGATGAGGTACGCAAAACCAACCTCTATAAGATGTCAACCAAAGATGAGATTCTCTCTTTGTATCGGGTCGGACAGAGGGTTCGACTCACTAAAACGATCCGCAATGACGGGACGTATCCGCACGCAGGTGTCGGAGATGTTCTCATCGAAGCAGGCTCAGAAGGGTATGTACGAAAAATCGGTGATTTTTTACAGACCATTCGAGTCTATGAGGTCAATTTCATCGAAGAGGGATTAGTTTTCGGATGCCGTGAAGCGGAACTTGAAAGCGCCCTCGAGGATGACGGCTACGATGAAGTGGCTGAAGAGTTGAAATGGCTCAAAGAACATCGTGCCCAAAGAGCCGCTGAAAAAGCGGCGCAATCTCAAGAAGAGGGGGCATAAACCATACTCTTCTGAGATTTTTGCATATCGTATCAAATTGGTGCCCTTGTGGCTAAATAATCGTAATCAACAAAGGAGTTGGGATGACAACACGTGTAGAAATTATGAATGACTTTTTGGCGATCAACGTCATACCGGGCAAAACGATCCAAGATATCGTTGAGGCTTCTGGAAGTGCACTTCCATTCGGATGTCGTGATGGTGAATGCGGTACCTGTGTCGTAATGATCGAATCAGGTATGGAATTTATGAGCCCTACTACTGACAAAGAGAAAGCGGTACTTAAAACGCTTAATGAAAGCAATCCGAAAGCTCGTCTTGCTTGTCAAATGAAAGTTGTAGCGTCAAACGGTTTGGTACGTATTAAATACTAAGCCTAACCTTCCGTTCATGGGTCGCTATATTCACCATGAACGGAAACTGCCTATTTTTTGATCACTACTTTGCCTAAAAAAAGCCTATAATTTTCATAAGAACAAAATATGCATTTGTTTGCGTAAATGTGTATTTTTTTAGGTGGCTTATTATGCAAACATCACTCTCTTATAAACAAAAACAACTTCCCCGTTTATCGATGCAAACATGGCTTCCTCTTTTGCAATGCTCTCTTAATGACCTTGAAAAACATTTGCAAGTTATCACCAATGAAAACCCTTGTCTGGAAGTAAAATCGGGGTTTGAAGAGTC
>NZ_JAFLKV010000031.1:0-1805 GCF_019163035.1 Sulfuricurvum sp. | reverse complement strand
GTCAATATGATCGATAAATACGACAATTTTGCCAAACAAAAGTTCAAAGAGGCGAGAGAGTTGGTGAAGCTTCTCGATCTTCGCAAAGCGACTTTGTATAACGTCGCATTGGTACTTCTTGAGAAGCAATACACCTTTTTTATGGGGGGAGAGCTCAAACCGCTCCGTCTTCAGGATGTCGCCGATGAGCTAGGATTTAACGAATCGACCATTTCTCGTGCTATCGCCGATAAGTACATCCAAACGGAGCGGGGACTCTTTGCATTTAAAGACTTTTTTTCCAACTCTATCGGAGAAGTCTCAACCTCAGAGATCAAACATTTTCTCAAACGCTTGGTGGGAAGCGAGAACAAAGATGATCCTTTTAGCGACAAAGTAATTCATGACATGACCGAAGAGCGCTTTGGTGTCAAAATGGTACGCCGTGTTATCGCCAAATACCGTCAAGAACTCGATATTCCCTCGTATAAAGAGCGATTATTCTTGTATAAGCTCGAATTACTCTAATTTTATGTCAATCTGACAGGAAATGGTGGTGATCGTTAAAATCAGATTATGATCTGAGGTATGATTATCCATTTGGACCTTGATTGCTTTTTTGCTTCGTGCGAACGGGTAAAGAACCCCTCCTTACTCGGAAAATGTGTTGCCGTCGGAGGGCGGGGCGATCCGTTTATATTTGATAAAAACCCTGCTCGTGCCAAAAAACTGATGACCCTCAACTCAGGTGCTTTTGTCCCCTCTCTCTTTCATGCGGAACACGATAGCAGCCACTATTTCAAAGACGGAGATAAAATACGGGGGATTATTACCACGGCCAGTTATGAAGCGCGCGCTTACGGTGTTAAAATTGCGATGAGTGTCCATGAAGCGCTCCGTCTTTGTCCTCATCTCATGCTTTTGCCACCCAACCATTTTTTGTATCACACGATGAGTCATGAACTGATGGAGTATATTTCCTCCGTTGTCCCCGTAATGGAGCAATACAGTATCGATGAGATGTTCGGCGATCTGGGGGGATGGATCGATGATGAGGATACCTATGAGTTTATCCGAGATCTCCAAAATCAGATAATGCTCCGGTTTAAACTCCCCGTTTCCATCGGGGCGAGCAGTTCCAAATGGATCGCGAAACTGGCAACCTCCGCCGCCAAACCCTACGGCGTTCGGGTCGTGAGGCGCTATGAAATCGAATCGTTTGTCAAAGATATTCCTATCGGAGATTTTCCGGGAGTAGGGAAAGCATTTTCGCAAAAAATGGCTCGATATGGGATAAAAAGTATCGGGGATGCGTGGAAATCGGGTACTTTGATCCAATCATGGGGCAGGGGAGGAGTGGATATTTACAAACGATTTTGCGGAGAGGATCACGAAGCGGTTGAGCCAAAGCGATCACGAAAGGGGATTGGTATATCACGCTCGATGGATCACCCGATAGAAGATCGTGAGGAGCTGTATCGCCGTATCCATATTTTGATTCGTCATTGGAGCCATACGATTATTAAACTGGGGGTGAACCCGACAACCTATGCTTTTTCACTGGGGTTTGAAAACGGACTTAGCTCGAAAAAACAATACACCCTGTATCGTTTGTTTAATGAGATGTTTCTCCAAAGCTTTACGATAGAAAAGTTTAAAGAGCTTGATATTTATCCCCATAGTCGTGTCCGTTATATCGGGATGAGCGCGACCAAATTTACCAAACATGATCCCAAAAGCTTCGATTTGCTCGAAATACAAAACGATACCAAAATGCGTACCCTTACCGATGCGTTGACACAGGTGAGGGATAAATACGGGATGGA
>NZ_JAFLKV010000099.1:1501-5308 GCF_019163035.1 Sulfuricurvum sp. | reverse complement strand
GCTTATGTTACAATACCGCCATGATAGAACTTGATAACCGAACCGATAAAACCTATAATTTTTTGTTGCTGGAACAAATCGCTGATACCTTAACCGATCAGGAGATTGAGCTAATCCTAACCGATAATACTGAAATAACCGAAATAAATCGTGAGTTTCGTGGCATCGACAAAGCCACCGATGTTCTCAGCTTTCCGAGTGATCCATTCCCAGGGGCACCGATAGGAAGTATGGTAATCAGTGTCGATAAAGTTGCGAGTGTAGCGCAAGAGTTGGGTCACAGCAACGATGATGAAATTGCCCTCCTTTTTATTCACGGGCTTCTTCATCTAAAAGGGTTTGATCACGAAGTTGATAATGGTGAGATGCGTCAAAAAGAGGTCGAGCTGATCGAAAAATTTAATCTACCTAAGAGTCTTATAGTAAGAGCATCAGAAGAGTAGTTATTGATCCTGTGACGGAGCTTTTTTAATATATCCTAAATCATCAAGCTTATTGTAAATAGCAGATACCATTCCGCCCGTTGCTTCCCCACCGTGACCTCCGTGCTCAACCATGACCGTAACAATAAATTGTGGATTATCAGCAGGTCCATAGGTGGTAAACCATGCATGAGATCGTTTCAAGTACTCCATATCTTTTTCATTAAGACGATTTTTAACACTCTGACTAATTCCCGTTGTTTGCGCTGTCCCTGTTTTCCCTGCAATAGGAAAACGGGTAGAAAGGTATGCTTTTGCTGTCCCGCCAGGTTCATTACATACACCACGCATCGCATTTTGGATAATAGGGAGTTTGCTTTTTTCCTTAGGAGTCAATACATCTAATGCAGCCGGCATATAAGGATTATCTCCGATTTTTTTAGCAATATGAGGAACAGGAAGCTTTCCTGTTGCCATAAGTGCCGTCTGTGAAGCGATTTGCATTGGAGTAACCAGTAAATCACCTTGTCCGATCGCTGTGTTTAGTGTTTCACCCTGATACCATGCTTTATGGAACTTTTCGCGCTTCCATGCACGCCCTGGAACAGTTCCAATAAATTCATTAGGCAAATCAATACCCGTTTTTTTACCAAAGCCCATTCTCATGATACCATTACTCATTCGATCAATACCGACTTGAATTGAACCTTGATAAAAATAATCATCACAACTCTCTACAATTGCTTTGCTAATGTTAGTTGCACCGTGTCCAGTTTTTTTCCAGTCACGAAAGACACGATTCCCTAAACGCATTGATCCGGTACTCATGATGGTTGTGTCTTCATTCCATATACCTGAAGTTATATAGAGCAATCCCATATTATTTTTGATGGTAGAACCGGGTGGATAAAGACCATTAATCATTTTGTTAGTAAAGGGTGAATCGACACTCATCATAAGCGCCTTCCAGTCCTCAGAACTGATTCCCGACACAAAATGATTAAGATCATATTCAGGATAGCTTCCTGCCGCGTATATTGCACCATGAATATCCATAACAATAATAGCACCGACCCGTTTTTCAAAAGCTTGTGTAATAAAATTTTGAAGTCTCATATCGATATTCAACACCAAATTATGGTTTTCCTGTGTCGCACTCCGCCCTATCTCTTCGATTTCGACATTATGGGCATTAACTTTAATCCGACGCTCACCTGCAACCCCTTGCAAGTATTTGTTGTAATATTTTTCAATACCGTTTTTACCGACATGACCTAAAAGTTGTAATGATGGGTCTGCATCAATCTCTTTTTGGTTTGCTTTCGCCACATATCCTATCAGATGGGCTCCCACAAGTCCGTAAGGATAAAGTCGTTTTGGTGAGGGTGAAATTTTAATGGTTCCTCGTAAGTTCATGATAGAATATAGAGGAATAATCGTTTCATGCGGGATGAAATCTACAACATCAATAAAAGAATGGTTGTAGTACGAGTCTTCTTGTATATACGTCTTGGCGATTTTTGCACCGTCCAATGACGGTATCATAGAGAGTAAATACTGAATCTCTTTATCGAGCAACGTTCTATCTTTTCCCTTTGTCAAATGGGGAGAAAACGCTATTTTAAATCCGAGTTCGTTAATCGCTATAGGTTCATTATTTCGATCGAGTATCTCTCCGCGTACCGGAGCTGAGAGCTCTGATTTAATACTGTTGTTTTCCGATAGTGTTTCATAATACTCGTTAAATTGGATAGAAAGGTGAAAAACGCGTACAATCAAACCAATCCAAACGATAATAAAAAGTGTCAGTAATATTTTAATTTTCATATCAATACCGCAATAACTAAAAATTCAATAATCATGTAGAGTAAAATATGCCAGTCCAAAATAGGTACACTCAAGAGCATAAGTTGATTAAAAAACCATATAAATGCCCAATACACTGGATATGAAAGCCCAACAAAAATTGCTGCCATACAAATTTTACATCGGATCATTTGCTCTATTTTTGGGAGTAAAAAACGTGATAATACCGTAAAAAAGAGGATAGTACTTCCAAACCAAAACCCTTTTTCAGCCTCAAAGACCAACATCATAGCAATAATAGTTACCAAGGTAAAAAGATCATGTCTACTTAATGCATTATGGTATGAAAAGAATAAAACCGCCAACAAAGGAGGCATAAGTAAATAGATACTGCTTAAGCTAATGTACCCGATAAAAAGAACGACTAAAAAAAGTCGACTTATAAGGTTTTGATAAGAGAAACTTCGTTGCATACGGGAAAGTGTTTACATTTAATACAATCAGCCCAAATTTTATGTTCAGGGATAGACTCTTTGGGAATTTCTACAAATCCCAAACGTTCAAAAAAGCGTTGTTGATAGGTCAACGCTAAAACCTCTTTTAAACCTAAACGTCGTCCCTCTTCACACGCATTTTCAACCAAAGTACTTCCGATATTATGTCCACGATACTCCGTATCGATAATCATAGATCGGAGTTCCGCTAAAGCTGGGGAGTGGATATGCAAAGCAACAAATCCAACCAGTATTTCCCCATCCATCGCTAAAAAATACGAACGTATATTAGTAGCGATTTCATCGTTGCTACGAGGCAATATAACACCGCTCTCTATCTCCGGTTCTACGAGCAGTTGCATAGCACTAATATCGTGTAACGTCGGTTTTTTATAGGTGATATTCATACTTCGTCACTTTTCAATAGACGATAAAGATACTCAACGATTGCGTCTACACCGCGACGTTTCGAGTTGGAGACCATAATCGCTCCAGGGAACCGTTTTTTGAGTTCTGAGAGCTCTTTTTGGTTCAGTTTGTCGATCTTGGTGAAAATAGTCACTATATCCTGATCCGGTGTACAGATATCGTTTAAGTAAGCATCAACGGAACGGTCAATCTCTAAATCGGGATGACGACAATCGATGAGATGGACAAAAATACGGATTTGTTTCCGTTGTGAAATAAAATCAGTGAGGTTGCTCTCCCAATCGGTTTTTAATGATTTTGCTACCTTCGCATAACCAAACCCCGGTAAATCGACAAATTTAGCACTCAGTCGCTCATTGGTTTTGCGATCAGCAAAGAGAACATCAAAATAGTTTATTAAGCGTGTTTTTCCCGGTGTTGCAGAGACTTTAGCCAATGATTTACGCTTGGTGAGGGTGTTAAGTAATGAGCTTTTGCCTGTATTCGAGCGAGCCATAAACGCCACTTCATTTTGGTATTCATTTTCAGGTGTTAACCGTATATTAGGTGCCGAGGTTAGAAACGAGGAATCTATAATTTCAATCATTTCGCAGGACTTTTTTCTTTTGATTTTTTATCTTGGAGGGTAAATGTCATAATGACAGGCTCATTATTAG
>NZ_JAFLKV010000099.1:0-1401 GCF_019163035.1 Sulfuricurvum sp. | reverse complement strand
CCTTTGGTTACTTTGACATGACCGGTAAAGACTGAGACCCCTTTTTGCTGATCCCCTTTAAAATTATCAGAGATTACCTGCAGCTCTTCTGCATAGGTCAGTGTAAAAAACAAAGAGGCTAAAAATAGTAGTTTAAGTATCATCAGGTATTTTCCTATTTTAATTGATAAATTGCGTGTATTTTATTCGCGGAAACCGTATCTTGCTGTGTATTGTAAAGCAACGAATTTCCATCAACTCGACTACCGTTTTGGGTAATCGTAAACGAACTTTCCGTATGTATATTCGAAGTTTTTGAATTATATGTCCCCTCTTGAGAACGAAATTCTAACCCATCTTCCCGTACATAATGAACATTGCCGTTCAGCTTGAGAATATCACTGCGATGAACAGCGTTATCTGCGCGAATAGTTTGAAATAAATTTTTCGTATTATCGCTAAATTTCGCTGATGTTACCGCATAGTATGCTTCAAACTTTTTCCCCTCTTCCCCTTCTAAAATATGATCAATCCCTCTTTTGGATATTTCATACAAGGTGAAATTTGACAACTCTATCGTCGGAATTTCAGCGCTATCTTTTGGAACAGTATAATTAGGGGAAAAATAGCCGAACATCCCCATTAAAAAACCAAATGCTAAAAGAAAGAATAAGTTAATCGACATTTAAATCCAAAGAGCCAAAAATTTTTCTTCTTCACCGTTTCGGCAGATCACTTTTTCGATCATTTCACGGACACACGCATCCCCGCCACAACGATCTAAGACATCAGCAAAAGCCTTCAAATACTCTGAGCCATCTTGTGGTGTATAGGCTTGCCCTGCCCATTGCATCAGGTTATAGTCGTTTAAATCATCACCGATGACTGCTACTTCGTGTGGCTCAATACCCAGTTCTGCACACATAGCGATAGCAACGGCGCGTTTATCTTTTACCCCTTGGTAGAGATGAGCAATATCAAGCTCTTTGGCGCGATTCGTAACGATAGTGGAGTCACGACCTGTAATGATCGCGGCAGTATGACCCATTTTAACCCATGCTTTTATGGCAAAGCCGTCTTTGACATTGAAGTTTTTTAGTTCTAACCCATCGGCGGTGTAGATGATTTTACCGTCACTCATACATCCGTCAACATCCAAAATCAACAGTTTGATCATAAAACACCTTTGGTGCTTGGCACTCCGGCACGATCGTTACGCGCCAGTGCACGGCGAAGCGCTACCGCCAATGATTTAAACGCCGCTTCGATAATGTGATGTTTATTTTTTCCCCGTTGCATAATAATGTGCGCAGTGATACCGGCATTAAAGATGACCGCACGAAAAAACTCTTCGGCAAGTTCTGCTTCAAACGATCCGATTTTACCTGAAACTGGAACGTCGTATACGAGGAATGGTCGATT
>NZ_JAFLKV010000120.1:3476-5489 GCF_019163035.1 Sulfuricurvum sp. | reverse complement strand
GCTTCCCTCTCCCTTTCGTATGACTATTACCAATTTAGTAAAATGAAAACCTTTGATGATCCGTTGGTGCGCGGTGAAGTGATCGATCAAGAGGTACGTCTCATCAACGATGAGCCTAAAACATCGATAAAACTTCAACTCGAAAACGGCTCAAGCGTCCGATGTATCATGAAGCCTGATTTGGAAGAGTTGCGGGGGCAAGAGGTTTTAATAGAGTTGCAGGTGGCTAAAGTCACTTTTTTAGATTATATGAGAGGATTTCGCACACGGGGTGTAATTTACGAAATTTATCCCGATAAGAGTTTAAAAGAGCGGTGGTATCATCGTATCGCATCCGCGCATGATGATCCGTGGATAAGGGAACTTTATGGAGCGTTGTTTGTCGCTACTCCCATGTCACAAGAGCTACAAGGATTAGTCGGAGCGATGGGGTTGAGTGCCGTCCTCTCCATCAGCGGGTATCATTTTGGAATTTTGAGTTTGATCGCTTATTTCTTTCTCAAAACTCCTTATCGTCTCGTTCAAAATCGCTATTTTCCCTATCGACACGGCAATCGGGATCTTTTTTGGGTTGTAGCGGGGTTGCTTTTTTCTTATCTAGCCATTTTAGAATATAACCCTGCAATGGTTCGCTCATTCGGGATGATTATGGTGGGGTATTGGCTTTATGATCGGGGAATTAAGATTGTTTCGTTTCAAACGCTGTTGGTTGCGGTCGGGATTTTACTTGCATTTTTTCCGAAACTTTTTTTCTCATTGTCGTTTTGGTTTTCCTCTTTCGGAGTTCTATCGATCTTTATTTTCATCCGCTACTATGAGTATTGGAAGCCTTGGCAGATTTTTTTAGCGCTCAATGTCTGGTGCTATTTGGTACTGCTCCCTATTTCACTGGCTATTTTTGGGACATTTAGTTGGGCACATTTGAGCTCTATCCCTATAAATCTCATTTTCAATCTCTATTATCCGATTGTTTTGGTATTGCATCTGACACCGTGGGGAGATTGGTTTGATCCGTATCTTATTCAAATGTTTGAAGCAGGAGAGGTTAAGACGGTCGTGATTCCGATGTGTGTGGGGATACTCAGTATCATTTTAGCCCTTGGGGCTATGTGGCGAAAAGAGGCTTTTTGGGCGCTAGCTCTTTTAGGACTCGCTACGCTGGGTAGCGCGGTTTATCAGATAGCATAGTTTCATCCCGTAGATGACTATGATCCATGAGACGTAAATCCACAAAAAGAAAAAAATGAGTGCGGAAAACGAGCCGTACATGGTGGCATATGTTTTGTTATAAAAGACGTATTGAACAAAACTATTTTTAGCGAGTCCCCATACGATTGCGACAATAAACGAACTGATCGCGGCAGCTTTGATGGAGACATTGGCATTGACGGCGATTTTGTAGACTAAAAAGAAAATTCCCCAAAGAAGCAAAAAAGGAAAAATAGAGAGCGCGTGTAAAGCAAATCCCGTGATATTTGCCTCCAAATAAGCTTTTAGGCTCATCGATGCGATCAAAAGGATGGGGGTAAGGCTGATCAGTGTCCAGTAGGTGGTGATGGCATCCCAGATTTTTCGTTTAGATGCTTTGAATATTTTTCCGACGATGTGTTCAAAGTTTTGGAAAAAGAGGAGGGATGAGACGATCATGGTGGTAAATCCAATCACCCCAAGCTGTACCGAATTGCGAAAAAAGGATTCGAGGTACCCCGCAACTGCGGCAGTTTGAACCGGCATCATGTTGTCAAAAATAAAAATCTGAATTTTGGCGTATTGCTCGTTAAAAACGGGGACATTCGCAATCAAACTAAGGGAGATGATAAGAAGGGGGACGACGGTAAAAATCGTATAAAAGCTAAGACTCGAAGCATATACGGTGATCTCCCGATCAAAAAGCATCAGGAAAAAAAGTCGGATATGGCGGAGCATTGCTTTAAAATTTACCACTTATTCTAGCCCCATTTTGGAAGGGTTGAGGATATTGTTCGGATCAAAGGCTCGTTTGATCGATTGGAA
>NZ_JAFLKV010000120.1:0-3376 GCF_019163035.1 Sulfuricurvum sp. | reverse complement strand
TCCACATCGGTGACGAGAATCGCTCCCGCTTCAATCGGGAGACCTTTTTTATAGACCTGTTCTACGGAACGGATGGTGAGGTTATCTAAAAATTCCATCGCGACTGGGGTGACACCGCTCGCCATTGTTTTGTAAACTGCTTCCATCGCTTTACCTACGGTAGGGAAAATACCCATCGCCGTTTTGGTCATTTTCGGTTTGGAGAGGAGTTTGAGGGTCACTTCGGTGGTCACCGCTAATGTCCCCTCGGAGGCGATCAAAATTCCCGCGATATTGTATCCTGCGACATCTTTGATCGTTCGTTTACCTGCTTTGATAATATCACCGTTGGGGAGAACCGCACGGATTGCCATAACGTAGTCTTTGGTAATCCCATATTTTGCGGCGCGCATACCACCCGCATTTTCATTCACATTTCCGCCGATGGTTGAGTACTCTTGACTCGCCGGATCGGGCGGATAGAACAGACCTACCTCTTCCACTGCCTTTTGAAGCTCCATATTGACAACACCCGGTTGGACGATCGCCACCATGTTTTGCATATCGATCTCTAAAATTTTGTTCATGTGTTTTTCAAAGGCTAAAACGATACCGCCCGATGATGGGAGGGCTCCGCCGGTAAATCCGCTCCCCGCTCCACGT
This sequence comes from Sulfuricurvum sp., assembly GCF_019163035.1. Lineage (GTDB taxonomy): Bacteria > Campylobacterota > Campylobacteria > Campylobacterales > Sulfurimonadaceae > Sulfuricurvum. Next base: position 2,734 of record NZ_JAFLKV010000120.1, on the reverse strand, counting down.
GGGACGATCACGATTCGGTGCTCATTGCAGTATTTTAAAATATCACTAACATCTCTCTCTGTACGGGGAAAAAGAACCGCTTCGGGCTCAAATTTTTCGCGTGTCGCATCATAGCTGTAGGCGATGAGGTGAGCTTTATCGCTGTAAACGTTCTCTTTACCGATTAAGTTGGTAAAAAAAAGGATGGCATCGGAGGAGAGCATTGTTATTCCTTCGCTTTGTCTGTTGGATTATTTAAAGTAATTATATCAATATAGTAAGGTTCATAGCTATCCAAGCTTGAACTTCCCTCACCCCACCATGCTCCACGGATTGTAGGGATACGGGAATAGAAAGGAGTTTGTTCCTTTTCAGCTATTTTTGCAAAAGAGGTAGTTTGTAATACCGTGAAGCTTTTGCAATCGAGGGTAAAGAGTTGGCTTTTGCTTTGGATATAGAGTAGTCCAATCGAGTTAGCGGTACAGTAGCTTTTGAAATCATCTACCAGAGGGGTTTGGTGCCCTTCATTAGAGAGAAACGTTGCATAGTTATCAGGGTGGACCCACTCGATACCGGAGATACTTTTCGTAATGGCATCATACGTATCATCATTCGGAGCGATCAAAAGGGCACGATTGTAATCATACGCTAAGACGGCGATATCAGAAGCTTTCGTTTTCCAGTTACCGCTTGGGAGGGCATCTTGATGTAGACCGGTATATTTGCCGATGTTTAAAATTGCACGGTTATTGGCGGGGTTTGTCTTTTCAACACGCACATTGGCAATAATGGTACTGTGGGTAGCATCAAATGCTCTCACGATAAAGCCACTCATCCCTTCACGCAAGTTTTCGGCAACAACGGTTGCACGAGAACCGTCAACTTCGAGAAGAGGGGTAGTAATGGACGAAGCGTTTAAGACGCTATAAGTGATAAGAGTAATAAGCCAGATGCGCATCATGGTAACCTTTTGATAGAGTAAGTAGGAGAGATTATAGCTAAACACCTCTTTGTAAATGGAATTTTTGCTATCATTTAACTCTTTTTCGCTCTCGGAATGGGTATTATTGGTCAAGGATAAGAATGGGTCGTATTTTTGCATTGCTGTTATTGCCCCTTCTCCTTTTCGGTGGCTCCGTCAAACCGTTTAAATGGAATGACGGTGAAAGCTTTCTCACCTTTCTTGAGCGAAAAAAACTTCCGCTTAGAATTTATTATAACCTCGATAAAGAGGATCAAAAACTTACTGAAGATATCCCTTATAATGCTAATTGTCAAATGGTAGTGGATAATAAAAAATTTATTCGACAGATTTTGATTCCGGTGAATGATGAGTTGCAACTACAAATCTATCTTACTCCAAAACGGCGCTATGAAATCAAGGTAATTCCAATTGTGAGCCAAGAGTATACTGAGACTCTGTATCTCCCGATCAAGACACTTCCATACGATGATATTGTAAAAATGACGGGGTCTAAAAATTTGGCTTCTGTTTTTGTAAAAATGTTTAAAGGGAAGGTTGATTTCCGTAAAGGGTTTAGAGTCGGTGATCCTATTGTTATCGTTTATACTCAAAAATATCGTCTCGGGAAACCGTTTTCAATGCCTGAAGTTCATGGAGCAGTGGTTGAAATAAATGGGAAAAAAGTGACAGTATATCGCCATGCCGACGGTCGTTTTTACGATGCAAAAGGGGCACAATATGAGAAATTTTTGTTTAGAATCCCGATCCGAAATCCTCGAATTACCTCCGGTTTTACGAAAAGCCGTTATCACCCAGTGCTACACCGTTATCGTGCTCATTTAGGGGTTGATTTTGGAGCCCGTCCTGGTACACCGATACTCTCGACAGGGGATGGACGTATAAGTTTTGCCGGTTATTCCAGAGGATATGGAAACACGATGAAAATACGACATTCCAATGGATTAACCAGTCTCTACGCACATCAAAAATCGTTTCGCAGTGGTATCCATAGCGGGTCTAGTGTGAAACAAGGAGAAGTGATAGGGTACGTCGGCAATACGGGACTATCCTCAGGACCGCATCTCCATTTCGGGATGTATTCAGGGAGCAGTGCGATTAATCCTATGAGCGTTATGAAGAAGACAACGGAAGGGTTTAGTGGCAAAGAGCGTCGAGTTTTTATCGCTATACGGGATAAAATGGATGCTAAATTTCGAAAAGCATTTAGCAATAAACCTATTCGTAAACCTTATTTCGATTTCCATGAAACCTATTATGTTGATAGTGAGACCTTTAAGCCAAAACCTTTTTAAAGGGTTGATATGATCCAAAATGTCAAAATCATTCCGTGTGAATCGTCTAATTTTGTAAAACCTAAACGGATCGAATACCTCCAAGCCGGTAGAGTAAAAATATGGGATATGGTTGAGGTACACGACAGTGTGGCGATCCTCATATACCATGAAGAGAATGAGACTCTAATCGTTGTTCGGCAGTTTCGCCCCCCTGTCTATCTGAAAAACAGTGATGGGTATACATACGAGCTGTGTGCCGGAATCGTCGATAAAGATAAATCGCTCCTTGAGATAGCGCATGAAGAAATTTTTGAAGAGTGTGGTTACCACGTTCCGCTGGAGCAGATCGAGAGGGTAACGTCGTTTTATACGGCAGTAGGATTTGCCGGATCGGTACAGACACTTTATTATGCTCGAGTGAATGAGTCAATGCAGGTGAATAACGGTGGTGGCATAGAGGATGAGATGATCGAGGTGATCGAGATTGCTGTGAGTG
>NZ_JAFLKV010000087.1 GCF_019163035.1 Sulfuricurvum sp. | reverse complement strand
AGTTCAGGATAGGTGGATAGAAGCAATTCTCTATCAACGTGTTCCCCGCCGAAATGTTCATTGATAGCTACTGATGCAATTTGAAGATAGTGAGAAGGTGACATGGGTAAGCTCCTTGAGCTTTTTTTGGATAGTTTATGCTTAAGTACGATTTTACACCATTCTTTTAGTAACTTTCTTACAAAATAAGGTAAAATAGTACGATATACATCAATAAGATTTTGTGATTAAAGAGAAGAGTATCGACAGAAGAGTATTTTTATCATTGGTAGCTCTTTGCAGCACAACCCTTTCATTTGGTGCAACCGAGGAGTTTATCCCTTCTCAATCTCCCATCCTAAAAGCCTCACCGATTATTAGATCACTGTTGGATAAATTGAATGCGGTTCAAAATCAGGAATACGGGGCATTTCCTTTTAAACGGTGGAGCAACCGAAAAATATGCAACGATCAAAAAATTGGTCGGACATGATCTTGTTTTGACATCTGGCGTCCGTGCACCTGATGGCGTTCGCATATCAAAGTAATGGGTGGGAGTGAAACTACCTAATATTCTGCAATAAATTTAAAAGGAGCGTATCGATGAAATTATCAGGAATCACGGCTATTTTAGTGGTCATGCTTTCATCACATGCTCAAGATGATGTATCGTTTGGAAAACTTCAAGGACAAATCCGTATGTTTACCATGATGGAGGACAACCAAAAACCTTTACATGATTATGAAGCGACTGCTCTAGGTGGGAAACTTCTTTATCTTACACCCAACTGGAATCGATTGCAAGGGGCTATTGGGATTTATACGACACACTTTATTAAAGATAATATTTCCTCACAAAATGTTGAGCCGTTGGCATCCAATAAAAATTCCCGCTATGCCGTCGGACTGGTAGATTCAATCAATTATGACGCTAGAAGTCTAACAAATATCGGTGAAGCGTATGTGCGTTACCAGTATGAAAAAAATTCTATTACACTGGGGCAAATGAAACTGGATACACCATTTGTCAATCCGCAAGATGGCCGTATGATTCCAACATTTGAACAAGGAATATGGGTTAATTCCGTATTCTCGAACGATTGGAGTGGACAAGCTGGTTATATCAATGCTTTTTGGAACCGAAATACCCCTGAATGGAAAAGCGTCGAAGATTCTTTGGGATATGGATATGAAATGGGAAATAGTTCCCTCGAAACAGCGGTTGCAGGAAACTATCGAGGTAATACGTCATCTGATGGCCTTTTTGTTGCAAATATACGTTATGGTCTTAGCAAAGAGTTTTACGTTGATGTATGGGATTATTATTTGGAAAATATTTTTAATCTCTCTTATGTTGATGTAGGTTATACATTTCCTTACGGTCCAATTGAGCTATCCTATGGTGCTCAATATATTTATCAGCATGAGTCAGGTGATGGTGGTAATAGCGAAGACAACAGTATCACATCCAATACCATAAAAGCAAAATCGTATATGCAAGAGGGAGAAAAGAGCACGACTTACGGAGTCAAAACAGCTATTAAATACCAGAACTCAAAACTGACTTTTGCATACAATCAGACAACAGATGATGGGCGCTTTTTATTTCCGAGAGAGTGGGGGAAAGAACCTCTTTATACCTTTCAAAAACGTGAACGCAGTGATGGAAGCGGTAACTGTCACGCTTGGCTTACGACATTTGAACATAATTTTTCGGGGCAGGGGTTTAACGGATTAGATATGATGGCAGGTTATGGAGAATACACAAAAACAGATCCTAAAGAGTGGAAATACAATAAATACGGTCATCCAAGCTATGTACAATGGAATATAGATGTTTTTTACCGATTCAGTGGAACACTAAAAGGGCTTCGTGCTGAATACCTTTTGGCCCGGAAAGTAGCTCGTGGTGAGACATATCAAATTCCAGGAGCTTCGGAATACAATTATATTTTCCGAAAAAATGGAATAACACAACAGAATTTTATTCTTAATTATGATTTTTGAAAATCCGACTTGTTGCCATTATACTTTTGGCTCAGGTTTACTTAAATAATATCCTTGAATATAATCAATTTTAAGCTCTTTGCACTCGTCATAAATCGATCCTGTAGAGACAAACTCAGCGATTGTTCGAATATTAAGACGATTGGCAAATTCAACAATTGCACGCACAATATCTTGTGCACTCAGATCAATATCAAGATTTTTGATAAGTGATCCATCAATTTTAATAAAATCTACATTTATACGCATCAGATAAGCAAAATTAGAGTAGCCGCTTCCAAAGTCATCAATGGCTATTTTACATCCATGGCTTTTAACATGAGCAATAAAATTAGAAACTTCTTCAAAATTTTCTATCCCTTCGCTTTCTAAAATTTCAAAAATAAGCCGGTTGCCGACATTTGACTCTTTTAAATGTTTATAAATAAGATTTTGTGTCTCCTGATTTAGAATATCGTCTAAAGAGAGATTAATAGAATAAGTGTGAGGAGTATTATGCAATTGTGTAAAAATTTCATTGACAACAAAATGGGTAATGTGACGATAGAGACGTGATTTTTTGGCTATATCTAAAAACATTGCAGGAGAAATAACGGTTCCGTCTTTGTCGATTATCCGAATTAACGCTTCATATTCAACAATTGAATGTGTTAAACATTCATGCACCCCTTGATAATACAGGGCAAAACGGTGTTCGTCAATTGCATCTTTTAGTTTTTTACTCCATAAGATATTGTTGGAGTATTCCTCTTTTATATGGAGTTCATCGTGATATTTCATAAAAGAAACACCCCATTTTTTTGCTGTTTTAAGTGCCATATCGGCTCTTCCGATCAAATCGCATCCCTCTTCTGAACTAATATCGGCACCCATCCCGAGTGTAACGAAAATACTAATTCCATCAATATCGCAATATCCTTCATTAAGGGTATGTAAAATTTCATGACACAGATGCGTGAACTTATGCTCAGATAAGGGTTCTGTCAGAGCTAATGCATATTCATCAGCGTGCATTTTATAGACAGCTAGCGGATGATCTACAACTGCATGTTGAAGAGTAGTACCAATAGCTGATAAAATTTTGTCTCCAATTTCATGTCCATATAAATCATTCATCTCTTTAAAATTATCAATATTTAGCAGCATAATACCCCGGTAATAGTTATGAGTAAGATCCTCATAAAGAGCTTTACGATTAGGCAAGTGTGTAAGAGAATCATTGTAAAGCTGGTAATGAAGTTGCTTGCTATGCTGAGTTGATAGATCATGGATACGATCAATTAATGCTTTAAAACCGAAATGCAAAACAATACTTAATAAGATGAGAACTAAAAGACTAACGACAATCAGTTCCCGTATTTCTCGATTGTATATTATTTCATCTTCGGTTACATCAAGTGCGCACACAATCTTTGCTAAAGATTTATTGGCATACGTACTCAACTCTTTAGGAGCAATCATATATGTTCTGTCGTTATAGGTGATACGATATGAATCGTTTAAAGTGTACTCTTTTGGCAAATATTTGAATAACGGATCATTATACGAAATTAGAACATATTTACCATATTGTTTCAAATGTTTATTCGGTAAAAGTTTATTTAGAGTTTTAGAGTCAAAAGCCAAGGCACTTTTAATTCCGGAGTGAAGGTCGAGATGTTCTTGAATACGGTTAATTTTAACTGAGGATTGAAGAAGACCTAAAAAATGATTTTCTTTAAAAATAGGAATAAGAGTTACCAAGGATATATTGTAAAGTGTAACGTCCAAGGAGACTATGGGTTGGCGTGTCCGAATAGCTTCTTCAATCATAGGGCGTTTTTTTGCAATGTTATCACCGAATTTATGTGGGTCGGTAAGACGTAAAAAATGGATACCGTCATTGCGAATAAAGCCGGTTAAATCGACTTCTCCGCGCGCATTTGCTTTATTAAAATAAGGAAGTGCCAATCGGTATAGCGTATTACGATCACCTGCTTCAAAAGCATTAACGATTTTTTGATCGGTGAGCATCTGAAATCCGAGATAATTGAGAGATTTCTCAACATCAAAGACAGAAAGTTTGTACGTACTTTGGAGTAGTTCATGATGATCATGCATCTTATCGTCTAGGGTGCGTTTTTTACTTTCTATTGCATTAAAAAGGAAATAACTTATTAGCAATAGGACAATCAATATCGAAAGCAACGTTGCCTTGATCCGTATTTTGTCCATTTTTAACCTTATCTACATTGTGATTAAATTATAGCACACGAATGATATTAGAATAGTGCAAATACACTAAATACAGTAAGGTTTAATAAAGTTATTTTATGGGTGATTTTAAAAGTGGTGACCCCAACGAGATTCGAACTCGTATGGCCAGAATGAAAATCTGGAATCCTAACCATTAGATGATGGGGCCGTATTGATAAGAACAGGTAAACCTGAACCGAAATTATATAAGCCTATTGCTGAAATAAAAATAAATAATCTGATTTTCTTCCCAAAAAGTGGGAAGAGGGGAGATTAGTCGTTATAGAAAGAGCGAAGAGCGCGAATAATAACCGCATTTTTAGAGATACTTTCCGCTTTAGCATTATCATCAACCAATTCATAAACATCTAACGGTAGAGAGATAGAGAATGTTTTAGTTTCAATTTTTTTGCGTTTAGCCACTAAACTGGTGATATTTTGTAGCATTTCAAGAATTTTTTTCGTATCAATCGGTTTTTGAATGAAGCTGTTTACACCCACTTCGATAGATTCAGAAATTTTTTGGATATCGTTACTCGCAGAGATAACGATAATGATTTGTGATGGATTGATAGAACGGATACGACGAGCAAGCTCGATACCATCAATTTCAGGCATGATGATGTCAATAAAGATAATATCCGGATTGATTTTTTCATACATTCGTAATGCTTCAGCACCATTATAAGCAGATGTTACATCCGCAAAAAAGTTTTTAAAAGTTGAACTTAATAAATCATTAGCAACAACTTCATCCTCAACGACCATTGCGGTGAGTTTTTTTGTTTGTTCTGTAAGTTGGATTAAATCGACATGAGATGACATGAACGGCCTTTGTTTAAATTCAGCGACATGTTTAAAAATGCAACTGTGGATTATTGTTGTTATTATAGATCATATTTTTTAGCATGACCTTAAAAAAACAAATTTAGTGAGTAGTTTTTAAATATTAATATTGTTTGAACTGTTCAAGCCATTCAAGATTGGATTCATTTGTCTTTTCTTGTTGTTGCAAAATGGAGTTTATGATATTTAGGAGAGTTTGTCGATCTAAAAATTGGAGCAGTTCTGGATTTATGTGGGTAGGCTTTACAGAATCGTAGCGGTTGAGAAGATTTTCAATATCGGCGATTAGTTGTTCTTTTGTTGATTCCATATTCATAGTTTAACTTAACTCAACTGAATTTATTTTGGTTAACATAATAAACATTATATTGAAAATTATAGGTACGGTTTATCGTATAGTACATAATCACTAATCTTTTATTCGAGCATCTCTTCAGATTCACCGAGCTGTAAGATACCCTGCTCAGCAAGCGCTTGAACCGCATCCACGATTTTACGTTGAGCCGCTTCA
>NZ_JAFLKV010000098.1 GCF_019163035.1 Sulfuricurvum sp. | reverse complement strand
AGCAACACTGCTGCTGCAAGACTCATTTTTACTAACTTCATTGATTCTCCTTAAGTTAAGCTTGACCTATGTTTTTGTTTCGTCAAGGTTAATTGTAACCCCCCTATTCTTAAACATTGCTGTAAAAAATAATTTTGTTAACTCACTGTTTACTAAAACCAAATCCCTATAATTGGGAATGTGACATTTTTGTAATATTCTTTTCGACTATTTTTCTTATCCATATCCCTGATTCTATGTTATAGTACGAACTAATCTGAAAAATTCAATCCTAATAGAGGAAACACGCATGCGTCATTCACTTACCCTTTCCCTCGCCCTTCTTATATTCGGCGGCTGTGCTGCAAATAAGACGGGTGTCACTCCATCTCAAAATACCAATCTTCAAGCCGTATCACCTAGTGCTACTGCTACTGCCGAAGGTGGAGCGATGCAACGATCCCTTGACAGCTGGCTCAAAGAGGAATGGAACCCGATGACAGCTGCTCCAGCAGTGAGTACTAAAACAGCTGTAGATGGTACGGTAGTTACAACAAAAACTGAAGGAACTCAAGTTATAACGACGACAACTGCTCCTAATGGAACCGTAGTGACAAAAACAGAGCCAGTCGTTCAAGAAGCTGAAGATAATTCTCCGATTACCTTGCAAAAGTATGCAGACAAATGGAAAGCATATCATGATAAAAAAGCGGCGATGAAAGAAGGTCAGCTGCAAGAGCCGTCCCATGTCGAAAAAATGAAGAGTTTACCGGTTATCGGAAAGTAACGTTTCGTAACATAATTATTCCGCAGATGCGGAATAATTATTATTATTTTCTCTCATCCCAGACAAAAACACTTTTACCTTCATCGTTTTTCTCAACCGCAGCCATACCCATAATGTTATAACCCGCATCAACATAATGGACTTCTCCGCTCACACCGCTCGCTAAATCACTAAGGAGATACATAGCGGAATTTCCGACCTCTTCGATAGTGACGTTTTTACGAAGCGGTGCATTCGACTCGTTCCAGTTGAGAATTTGTTTGAAATCGCCAATGCCGCTCGCCGCTAACGTGCGGATAGGACCTGCACTAATCGCGTTAACTCGTTGACCTTTGGATGCTCCGAGTTCTACTGCCATATAACGTACACTCGACTCTAACGCCGCTTTTGCAACGCCCATAACATTGTAGTTCGGGATGTATTTCGGTCCGCCTAAGTAGCTGAGAGTAATGATCGATGCCCCTGGAGCCAACACAGACTCAAGACGATTTGTCAAATCAATAAAAGAATAAACCGAAACATCCATTGCGATCTGAAACGCACTTTTAGAGGTTTTCATAAATCCTTCGGTCAATGCCTCTTTCGGAGCAAACGCAACCGAGTGAACCAAAAAGTCGATTTGTCCGAAATCTGCCGCCACTTTTGCCGCGATAGACTCCATATCTGATTCGTCTGATACATCGAGTTTATAGACCGGAGAGTTGTTAAAACCCGCTGCTATCGGTTCTACCCGTTTTTGTAATGCTTCATTTAAATAAGTAAACGCCATTTGCGCCCCTTGTGCATGAAGCGCTTGCGCAATACCATATGCGATTGATTTATCGTTGGCGAGTCCTACAATTAGCCCTTTTTTACCTTGCATTAACATCTATTATTCTCCTATTTCTGTGTTTAATTCTACTGCTTGTGCAATCATTTCGCAAAAATCGTTTGCACTGAGTGCCGCTGAGCCTACTAAAACGCCATCTACATTTTCTAATGCCATAATCTCGCCCGCATTTTCCACTTTTACACTTCCGCCGTATAAAAGAGGTGCAGGTGTTTTAGAGCGAAGAGCGCTGTGCACACTCTCGATATCACTGTTGGTCGGAGTTAATCCCGTTCCAATAGCCCAAACCGGCTCATACGCGATGATAAGGTCGGGATACGAGAGGTCGATCCCCTCGAATTGCTTCTCAATATACCCCATCAATGCTTCATGTCCCTCTTCACGAACCGAAAGAGGTTCACCGACACAATAAATGATTGCAAATCCCTGCTCGGCAAAAAATCGGAATTTGTGTGCTATTTGTTCTTGCGTCTCGCCAATAACATGACGGCGCTCCGAGTGTCCGATCAAAATCGTTCTGATTCCAAACTCTTCGAGCTGTTCTAATGCAATCTCTCCCGTATAAGCACCATTTTTTACCGGATAGCCGTTTTGCACACCGATCAAAACATTACGAGGGTCATGATCCAACGCGGTAAAGGGAGGAAATACAATAATCGTATCGCTAATATCATTTGCACTGACAAATGACTCAACTACTGCCATATAGGCTCGTGTCTCTTGACGCGTTTTGTTTGCTTTAAAATTAGCGCACAATATCATGAGTATCTCCTTTTATTTTAATAACGGTTTAACACCCGGAAGGATTTTGCCCTCAAGCAATTCTAATGATGCTCCGCCGCCGGTTGAGATAAAGCTCATCTCTTCATCTAAACCGATGCGTTGAACCAAATCGGCAGTATCACCACCTCCTACGACAGTGGTAGCGTATGAATCGGCAACGAAATGGGCGATTTTGTTCGATCCGCGTGAAAAACGATCCATCTCATACACACCCATCGGTCCGTTCCAAAGAATCGTTTGAACGTCATTAAGCACCTGACGATATAGCCGTACCGTAGCCGGCCCGATATCTAATCCCATCCATCCTGCAGGAATTTCTTGAACACTGGTGAGGCGACTCATTGCATCCGGAGCAAACTTCTCAGCGGCAACGACATCAACCGGAAGATAGAATTTTACTCCGAGACGTTTGGCTTCATTCATGACATTCATCGCTTCATCCAGTAAATCATCTTCTACTAACGAATTACCGACATCGTACCCAAGTGCTTTGAGAAATGTAAATGCCATCCCGCCGCCGATAAGAACTTTATCGACTTTCGGTAACAAATTGATCAATGCTTCGAGTTTGCCCGACACTTTAGATCCGCCGACAATCGCAGCAAACGGTCTAACAGGACGATCTAAAAGAACACCAAAAAATTGAATCTCTTTTTGGAGCAAGAATCCCGCGGCTTTGTGTGCTTTGTCAAAATATTCGGTTATCCCCTCAACGGAAGCATGAGCACGGTGACTCACACCAAACGCATCGTTGATGTAAACTTCCGCCATTGATGCCAATGCAGCACTCAATTCCGGGTCATTTTTCGTCTCCCCTTTTTCAAAGCGGAGATTTTCCAATAACAAAATCTCACCCCCTTGTAGATGTGCTGCGAGTTTTATTGCATTTTCTCCAATTACATCTTCAGTCATCTGAACATTAATTTTTAATAACTGATGAAGACGACGTGCAATCGGTGCAAGGGTGTATTTTTCATCAACTTCACCTTTTGGACGGCCAAAATGAGATGCTAAAATAATCGCACACCCCTGATCGAGACAATAGTTGATCGTTGAAAGCGCCGAGCGGATACGACGATCATCGGTAATGTTGCCGTAATCATCCATAGGGACGTTAAAATCACATCTTATAAATACTTTTTTGCCTTTGATATCACACTCTTTGATGTTCAATAATTCCATTTTTTCCTCTTACTGTAAGATTACAAATTTTATTTTTTACTGATAAACAATGCCATTTCGATTAAACGGTTCGAGTAACCCCATTCGTTATCGTACCATGCCATAATTTTGATCATATTTCCATCAATCACTTGAATCAAATCATCCGCCACTGTGGCACTATAGGATGATCCGACAAAATCTTGCGAAACACGATAACGCTCATCCACTTCCAAAATACCCGCCATCTCTCCATGCGCATACGATTTAAAAAGAGCACTGATCTCTTCTTTGGTCGTAGGATGTTTCACCAAAACGTTCAAATCGACCATCGAGACATCAGGAGTTGGGACACGGACACTTTGCCCATGCAATTTTCCCTCCAGATTCGGCAGTACGATACTGATCGCTTTTGCCGCACCGGTGGTGGTGGGAATCATGTTGAGCGCCGCCGCACGGGAACGACGCATATCACTTCCGTGCGCCGAGTCGATGATTGCTTGTCCGTTGGTATAGGCATGGATCGTGGTCATCAACCCTTTTTCGATCCCGTACGCTTCATCGATAATTTTGGCGATAGGACCCAAACAGTTTGTCGTGCACGAAGCATTCGAAATAATCGGTTCACCGTTGTAGAGGTGTTCATTCACCCCCAACACGAATGTCGCGATTGCACTGTCTTGAGTCGGGGCTGAAAGGATAACCTTTTTCACCCCTTTGCTCAAATGGTGCTCCGTCGATCCTTTCGTCAAAAATAGACCGCTACACTCAAAAACAACATCCGCCCCCAGTATCCCGAAATCGAGTTTTTGAGGATCTTTTTCACACAAAATGCGAACCTTGTTTTTCCCGATTTGAAGGTATCCACCCTCTATGATTCTAACCTCCGATTCGAATGCGCCGTGCACCGAGTCATTTTGCAATAAATAAAGGAGCATATCTATCGATGCCATATCATTAATAGCGACCAGTTCCACATCCTCACGCATCGCGATCAGACGGGTAACACAACGTCCGATACGACCAAATCCGTTCAATGCAATCTTCAACGCCATCACCTAATCCTAAACCGACATAATATAGGGGGTTATTTTACCAAAAATCGGTTATAATTTCGATTAAAATAAAGTTGAGGCTGATGAAGCTTGCACTCTTCGGCGGAAGTTTTGATCCGCCGCATATCGGACACGTTGAAGTCGTTACTAAAGCTTTGAGCGTTTTGGATATCGATAAACTGATTATTGTCCCTGCATGGCGCAATCCATTTAAACCCTCCGTTGTCGCAGAGGGAGAGGTTCGCTACGGTTGGCTAAAAGAAATTTTTGCCGAAACGGAAAAAGTTGAAATCAGCGATTTTGAGATTATGAGCGGTCGAAGTGTTTATACCATTGAAACGGTAAAGCATTATCTCTCGTTGTATGATGAGATTTACCTCATCATCGGAGCCGATAATCTCGAAAATTTGAAAAAATGGCACTCGTATGACGAGCTTGATAGCTTAATTATATGGGTAGTCGCGTGTCGCAATGATATCCCGATACCGGAAAATATGATTCGGCTCACGCTCAATGCGCCGATCAGCTCAAGTGATTTTCGCACCTCAGCCTCCCCATTGGGATTAGAGACGGAAATCGAACAAAAAATTACAACCTACTACAAGGAACACCTGTGAACCCACGTATTGAAAAAATTAGCGCTATTCTCGATCAGAATAAAGCCGAAGCCATCGAAGTATTTGACCTCCGTGAGGGCGATTACTTCGCCGATTATGTTATTCTCGCATCTTCTTTGGGAGAGCGTCATACTATCGCTCTCCTCGATCACCTCAAAAGAGGGCTCAAACCTGATGAGCAATTTTTGTATGTTGATGAGAGTGGAGACTGGGTCGCTATCGATTTAGGAGATATTCTCGTTCATATCCTAACACCGCAATACCGTCTTAAATACGATTTAGAGAGCTTTTTGGGTGAGATCACGGCACGCAAAAACAAAGCGTAATTTTCTCCACTCACCATGTTTTTCATCAAAAAAGGTATCTCATCGGTTCTGATGCCTTTTCCCCTCTTTCTTATTTTTATAGGAATAGCTCTCTTTTT
>NZ_JAFLKV010000046.1 GCF_019163035.1 Sulfuricurvum sp. | reverse complement strand
CCTTAGAAAAAAGAGAGTTTCGGTCCGCGAAGACCGATGTACTGTTGCAATGGAGTTGTCGGTTTACCCGCATCCGCATTGGCTTTAAGATCCGTAAAGATACTCACTAAGTGTGCTTTGGTCAAGTCACGTCCACCTAATCCATAGACGTAGTTTGTCAATACCGCTTTAGTATCAGCATTGAACAATGAACCTGAAAGCTCATTAAATAATGCACCCATAGCGCCGTGAGGGCTAGAACGATCCAATGCAGCAACTGCTTTTACACCGCTCAAGGCCGCTACAATTTGCTCTAATGGCCACGGACGGAAAACACGGATACCGACAACACCGGCTTTGATACCATGCTGTGCACGCATCTCTTTTGCTACTTCACGCGCTGTTTCTACTGATGTTCCCATACAAACAACCGATACTTCCGCATCTTCCATGTCGTATGATTCAACAATATTGTATTTACGTCCGCTCAATTTTTCAAAATCATCGAATGCGGCTTGAATTTTTGGCAACACAGCTGTCATCAGGGCATGTTGTTGACGCGCTTTATGTTCAAAATGCCAATCTTCTTCCGTTTGAACGCCGTGAGTTACTGGATGATCAAGATCGAGCATATCATTCATCGGTTGATATTGACCCACAAAATTGTATGCGACTTCATCACTTAGAGTGTGAACCCCTTGCGCTGTATGTGATGTCATAAAGCCGTCTTGGTTAACGATTGCCGGCAAACGAACATCATGATCTTCCGCTACTTTGAAAGCGATAAAGTTCAAATCGTATGCCTCTTGAGGACAATAAGCTCCGAATTGGATCCAACCGCTGTCACGCCCCATGTACATATCAGAGTGGTCACCGTTAACATTAAGTGGAGCACCGATAGCACGGTTTACCAAATTTAGAATGATTGGAAGTCGCATACCTGATGCAGAGTACAACGTCTCCAACATCAATGCGAATCCTTGTGAACTGGTCGCCGTTGCTACACGTCCGCCCGCAGCTGCCGCACCGATACAACATGACATTGCACCGTGTTCTGATTCGGTCATAACAAATTCGCCGTCAACATAGCCATTTGCTTTAAAACCGGCATATCCTTCAACTATAGGAGTCGATGGAGTAATCGGGTATGCCGCAACAACGTCAACTTGTACTTGACGAAGCGCTTGGCTTGCCGCCATATTACCGTCCCATACCTCAATATCGCGTAGTTCGATTGTATCAGCCATTAGTCTTCCTTCACTTCAGCATCAGCTTTTTTCTCTTTTTTAGGCCATTCTACTAGGGCATCTTCTTCATCTTTTTGTTCTGGGAACATTAAAAGAGATTTCGGGTTTGTCGGACACACTTGAACACAAATTCCGCACCCTTTACAATGGTCGAAATCGATACCGACCATTTTTTTATCACGCGATATGATTGACATATCAGGGCAATATATCCAGCAAAATTGACAATCGATACAATAGTCTTTGTTAAACAAAGGCTTTTCAATACGCCAGTCAGCAACACTCGCGGTAAACGAGCTTGATTGTGAATAAGGGCGATTTTCAGGGAGTGTTGTAGCTATGTCTTTTACCGCTCCCTCAAATGTTCGGAGCATGGCACCGATTTCGAACCCATCCCATCCTTGTTTTTCCATCATGTGCTCCTTATTTCACTTCATCATATGCGCGTTGAATCGCGATCATGTTGGCATCGATAATTTTTTGTGGTAATTTTTTAAGTACACGAATCATATTTTCTTTGAAAAAATCCATTTCATACATTCCCGATACTTTCATCAATGCACCCAGCATTGGGGTATTAGGGATCGCTTTTCCAATCGTCTCTTGTGAAATTTTAATACAATCGACCGTAAAAACTTTTTTCCCTGCCAATTTTGGCTGAGAAGCGACAAGTTCTTCTGTACTCATATGGGTTGTAATGATATAAACCGTATTTTCTTTTTCATTTGCTGTAATATCAGCAACGTATACCAATGCTGGGTCAATAACTAAAACATAGTCCGGACTCATAAATTTTTCGTGGTTTAGGATGACTTTATCATCAACGCGATTGTACGCTGTCATCGCTGCTCCACGTTTTGCTGATCCGTAAAACGCAAATGCCTGAACATGCTTACCGGTGGTGGATACAACGTCAGCCAGACCTTTTGCACCTGTTACAGCACCTTGTCCGGCTCGACTATGCCATCGAATCTCTAGCATGAATTCTCCCTCTGACTTAAGTTTAAGTTGAATTTTATCAATACGTGTATTCTATGAAAGTTGCTCTTAAATGTAGCTTTTCACTATTTTAGAGATGACAATCCAAAGCAAAAATGTTACTTTCAGCCCCTCTGAGCGATATATTTGACCGCTTCAAGTGAATTAGGTTTTATAATATTGGTCAACGTTCTCAATTGTTCCTCATTCTCATATCCGCTTGTTACTGCTACACACCCTATTCCAGCGCGATTAGAAGCTTCAACATCCAGTCTCGTATCTCCGATCATCCAGACGGAAGAGTTTGTTCCCCCCATTTGCTCCAGCGCCTTAAAAATTGGCTCAGGGTGGGGTTTAGGATTCTCCACGTGCTCACGTCCAATCAACACTTCAAAATACTCCATCATCCCAAAATGCTCCATTAGCTCCCGTGAATAGAGCCCTGTTTTCGTCGTTACGATCCCCAAACGGGCAAACGTAGCTGCCTCACAAACCGCATCCAGTGCATAAGGTAAAAGAATCGTTTTTTGACGCGAAATTTCTCGGTAATAGAGTTTGTAGGTAGCGATGTGGGCATCTATGTGCTCTAAGTCGATTCCGATACCTGCGAACATCGTCTCCAATGTGTGCCCGATCTGTGAGGTTATCATCGTATCACTCACCGCCATTTCGCCTCCATGGATACGAAGTGAGTGGTGAAAACTCTCTAAAATCGCTTCGGTCGAGTCGATCAAAGTTCCATCCAAATCGAATAATATTATAGGTTTCATTTTTTCTCCCAGTCAATGTAATCTTCCCAAATACCGTTAATACTCGGTTTTATCCCCTTAACCCGACGGTTAAAGACGTTGATTTCATTGGGAATGACCAAAAATAGATACGGATTATCCCCCACAATCTGACCAAAGATTTGGCGTTGTAAGGAGGCGATTTTCTCAGTATCGGTTGAGCTCTCCATTTGTTCAATCAATCTATCCGTTTGCTTTGAGTGGTACCCTATGAGATTGAAACCTCCCGCTACGTCACTATCACTATGCCATAGCGCGTACGGATCAGGGGTTAGAGATAACGACCACCCCAGCAATACCGTATCGAATTTACGCGGAGATACCACCGTATTCAAAAATGCTTGCCACTCCATCACCCGCAATGTCACTTTGACCCCGACATCCAGAAGCTGTCGCTGCAAAATCTCTGCCGCATACGGGCGGATCGCATTGGAGTTTGAGGTGGCGATTTCAAATTCCAGAGGATGATCTTTGGTATAACCCGCTGATTTTAAAAGCGCTTTTGCCCGAACCAAATCCTGTTTGGGTGCTTTTACCTGATCATTAAAACCTTTACTCCCCGGTAAAAAAGGGCCGGTGCAAACATTGCCGTGTTTTAAAAACAATACATCGATCAATGCCTCTCGATCAATCGCTAACGACAACGCTTCACGAACACGTAGATCTTGAAATTTTTTGAGACGAAGGTTAAAGCCCAAATAGGTATAGCTGTGAGAGGGAAGTTCCAGCGTCGAAAATTGTTTGTGAAATGATCTATCCAACTGCCGTTCATACTGCATCGGATCGAGTCCGTCCACATCCATTTGTCCCGATTTTAGCATTAAAAACCGTGTCATCGGATCGCTGATCACATGAAAAACAATTTTTTCAATCTTCGGTTTGTGCTCAAAATAGTTGGGATTGGCTTCTAGTACTACTTGTTTTGAAAATTCCAATTTTTTAAGGATATAAGGACCCGTCCCGATGGGGTGAGTATTAAATTTAGACCCCATAATGTCTTTGTCATTTTTCAACAGATGCTCGGGGACAATCCCCATCATCCACACTTCCAATGCTTTGAAATAAGGCTTTTCATACGCTACACGCAAGGTATAATCATCAATGACGGTGACACTCTTGATAACCCGAAAATCAGAGGCATAAGGGGTAATCGTTGTCGGTGCTTTGATCAGGTTGTAGGTAAAGCGGACATCCGAAGCGCTAAAAGCTCTCCCATCATGCCATTTCACCCCATGCCGCAATTTAAACTCAATGAGTGTCGGGGTGACAAAACGGTACGATTCAGCCAAATCGCCGATGATTTTTTGACCGCTCTCATCATATTTCACCAGCGAATTAAACAAAAACCCCGCGATGGAGGAGCTCGCCGAATCGGTGGCGATCAAGGGATTTAGGCGAGCGGGATTCGAGGAAGCACTCAGATGAAGGGTCGAAGCGATCAGCCAGACGCTTTGTAAAAGGAGTAGTAAAAATTTCAATCTATCCCCTCTTCTGCCATCGCTCTATCGTATAAACAATCAAAGAGATGATAAACCATGCCATCACCATCGTAATAAACGTATGGCTGAGGAAATGGTCCCCAATAAGCATCTTATAGCTTCCCATGCTCCATCCGATAGCCATTGCTACCGATCCGGCGAGTATTTTTGCTTTACGGGTACGAAACAAGTAGATGAGTGACAACAAAGCGAATCCGCCACTCGCATGACCTGCGGGCCAGCATTTGATTTTCCCTTCTTGGCAAAACGTGCTTGGGTATTTCTCCCATACACAGGTATGAGGATAATTTCCACCGTAGATTTCCAAATTTTTTGGACAAGGGAGATTGGTCAAAGCTTTGAAACTACCCACGACCAAAGGGACAAAAATCGCAGATAAAACAACGATTACCAACCCTCGACGATACTGTGCCAAAAACGGCTTCTTCCACCAAAGAATCAATCCGATCAAAACGAGTACATTAAGGATAATAATAAGCCGTTTGATCCCGTCATAAAATATAAATTTTAAAATCGGTTCATCACGATCAAGAAGCCATTTATTCTCTAGCGGATTATAAAAATGATTTTGTACCCAAATATCAGTACCGCTTAGACCAAAAAAGATTACGCTTAGGGTGAGTGCAATCGCACTCACCCATAACTGCTTAGCGACCGACATGCAGTAGATCGAGTTCTGGTTTGTAAATAGTCGTATTAACCTCTAAATATCCCAAAAGAGTATGAAAGAGTGAATCGTGCGTTTGAGGCTCTTTCGCAGAAGAGGCGATTTTAGCTTTATCGATGTTAAATTGTTTACCAAACCACATCACGGCGGGAACGTGCTTTTGCGCTTCAGGAGCGATATTATACGGGAATCCATGAAGATATAATCCGTTTTCCCCCAACGACTCTCCGTGATCGCTGAGATAGAACATCCCTGTCGCAAACTTCTCATCATTTCCTTTGAGGAAACCGATCACTTTCGTTAAAAAGGTATCGGTGTAGAGGATGGTATTGTCATACGCATTGGTAATCTCCTCTTTAGAACACTGCTCGAGCTGATTGGTTTTACACACCGGCGTGTACTTCTCGAACGCTTTGGTATAGCGTTTATAATACGCTGGACCGTGGTTCCCCATCTGATGCAAGACAATCAGGATGTCCCCTTTCGGATGAGCTTCTATATACTCATTCAATCCGACTAGCATCCCCTCGTCTCGGCACTCTTCATCGCAAATCGTATTGTTTTTCGGACTTTGATAATCTTCATAGGTTACACGATCTGCAACCCCTTTGGAAT
>NZ_JAFLKV010000133.1 GCF_019163035.1 Sulfuricurvum sp. | reverse complement strand
TTACGGCGCAGCAGTGCATGAATACGAACTAGCAGTTCATCGGTATTAAACGGCTTTTTGAGATAATCATCCGCTCCGATTTCAAACGCTTCGGTGAGTTTTTCAATCTCTTGATGGGAGGTAAGGTAGATGGTAGGGGTGGTATCATTGGCACGACGCAACTCTTTTAGAAGCGATAAGCCGTCGATGAGGGGGACATTAATGTCGAGAAGATAGAGATCAAAATGGTTTTTATAGGTTTCATCCAAGGCACTTTGCCCGTTACGGCATAGCACTACTTCAAACCCCTCCTCTTCGAGTACATCCACAATCGATTCACCAAAGAGCAAATCATCTTCCAACAATAAAATTTTACTCAACACGCTCTATCGACCATTTCAAAGTTTCTCCTGCTCTCATCGGCACAACACTGCCATAAATATCGGGGACAACAAAATCGTGTTTCACCAATACCACCTCTTTAAATTCAGCACAAATACCGTAGATACGTTGAGCATTATCACTCACGAACGCTTGGAGGTTATCCAGTCTATCATGTGCATCGAACACTTCACACAGCAACTGTAAAGCAATCGGTGCGGTAAAGACCCCTGCCCCGCATCCGCACGACTCTTTGGCGTGTTTCGGGTGAGGTGCGGAGTCGGAGCCGAACATCACTTTCGGATGAGCTTCGAGGGCTACGCGCAAAAGAGCGGAGCGATCTTCGGGACGTTTTGCAATCGGTTTGCAAAACAAATGGGGGCGCAACATCCCCCCTGCCACATCATCGAGGGTAATGATGAGATGGTGTACCGTAATCGTCGCATACAGATTCTCATAGCGATCCAACATTTTTACCGCGTCGGCGGTCGTGATGTGTTCCATAACGATTTTGAGTTTTGGAAAATTGATAGCTAACATCTCATAAACCGACATGAACTCCGCTTCGCGATCCATCACAAACCCGTTCGTTTCTCCATGAACGGAGAGGACGATCCCCAAATCCGCCATCGCTTCGAGTGTTTCACGCATCGCTTCTATATCGAAACTCGCCACGCCCCCCTCTGAGTTGGTCGTTACCCCACTAGGATAGAGTTTAATCGCCGTAATCTCATCGCACACACTTTCTAAAAACACCCTGCTGTAGTTTTGGTAAAAGAGGGTCATATAGGGTTCAAAATCATCCCGACCTATTGCGTGCTTGATCCGTTTTTTATACTCTTTGAGCGCTTCCAACGTCGTTACCGGAGGGACGAGATTGGGCATCACGAGTGCTCCGCTAAAGCTGTACGAAGTAAGAGGTGCTACCGTTTCGAGCATCTCACCATCGCGCAGATGAAGATGCATATCAAGCGGCATGGTTAAAGTAATCGATTTCATTGTTAAGCCTTTAACTCATTTTGCGCTTGTTGAATCAGAGCATTCAGTGCCTCTTCATAACGTACCGCTTCAGCCTGATCGGTCGATTCGAAACGGGTCACGAGTACCGGAGTGGTATTGCTCGCACGCACCAATCCCCACCCTTTATCAAAAATAACGCGAACACCGTCAACATCAATGATCTCTTTGATCGGAGGAAAAGACGCTGGAGGAGTTTGCAGTAATACTTTCAACTTTGCTATCAACGGAAATTTCTCTTGCTCCGTTGTTTTCACTTTGATCTCTTCGGTCGAAAATACTTTGGGGAGCTTCGCAATCTCGGCATCGAGATCAACCCCCTCATGGATCAGTTCGAGCATACGAAGCGTCGCGTAAATTGCATCATCGTATCCGAAATAACGGTCAGCAAAAAAGACGTGACCGCTCACTTCACATGCCAAGTCGGCGTGAAGCTCTTTCATTTTCACTTTGAGATTGGAGTGACCTGTTTTGTACATCACCGCCGTCGCACCCCGGTCACGTAGGGTGTCGTACATCACTTGTGAACATTTTACTTCACCGATTACGGTCGGATTTTTCATCTTGAGGGCAAACAGCAATGCCATCATGTCCCCCTTGATGTTGTTGCTAGGGGTCAAGACGGCGATACGGTCGGCATCACCGTCATAGGCAAACGCGATGTCCCCCTCGGAGGCTAAGAGTTTTTTGATGTCTTCGAGATTATGCTCTTCGCTCGGATCGGGATGATGATTCGGAAAAGTACCGTCCGGCTCGACATATATCCCTTTGGTAGTGAGTTCAAGCTCTTTGAAAATTTCCTCAATCGCCAATCCAGCGACTCCGTTGCCGCAGTCATACACAATCCGTTCTTTCATTCCGCGCAAATGACCAAATGACTCAACCATAAACCGTTTATAGCGGCTTAGTGCATCAATCTCTATGACCTGACGTTCGACTTTGATTGGCATATCCATTACATCAATTTTACGCCCTAACGTATAAATCTGCTCTCCAAAAAATGGTGCTTTGTTGATCGTAATTTTAAATCCGTTGTATTCGCTTGGATTGTGTGAACCGGTAATCATTACCGAAGCACACGGAGTAACTCCGTCAAATTCCTGATAGTTACAAAAATAATTGACTGGAGTAGGAACCATCCCCATCCCCAGAACTTTCATCCCTCCGGCATTCAAACCAGCGCTAAGATATTCAAACAAAACAGGAGAGTGGGAACGGGCATCATAACCGACCGCAACATAGTCGCCAAATTCACGCATCTCTTCCGCCAACGCATACCCCAAACGGGTAACATTCGCGTCGTTGAGCTCTTTTTCAAAAATTCCACGGATATCATACTCACGATAAATAGACATATTTTCCCTTTTCAAGCAACATTAACAAATTATACAACGCGGTGGTTAAAAGAGTCTTTTACGGGGCAAAAAGCCCCACGGAAGAATAGAGAAGAAGTGTTACAAAAGTGTTAAGAGTCGATACTAAATAGCGCGTTTGAACTCAGGATAGGCTTCAAGACCGCATTCGCTGACATCAAGCCCTTGTTGTTGTTCCTCATCAGTTGCACGAAACGGAAATACTTTATTGATAAGATAGATGATAACAAACGAAACCGGAAATACAAAAAGTGCGATTTCTGCAATCCCTTTTACTTGATTCAATAAAGTTATATTGTTAGCGGCATCGCTTGCGAAAATCCCGACAGCCAGAGTTCCCCAAATACCGTTTACGAGATGAACCGACAATGCCCCGACCGGATCATCAATGCGTACTTTATCAAATAATGGAATGGCAACCACTACCAAAAGACCGCCGATAAATCCAACCGCTAACGCATCATAAAGTGAGAATAAATGAGCCCCTGCCGTAACCGCAACCAATCCCCCAAGTGCGCCGTTGAGAATCATCGTAATATCAAACAGTTTGTAGCGGACATAGATTAAAATCCCAGCGGATATTGCCCCAGCAAGGCCAGCGAGATTGGTATTGAAAATCGTCAAGGCAACGCTATCCGCCAACGCTTTCGTCGAAATACCGCCGACAGAACCGCCGTTAAATCCAAACCAACCGATCCACAGCAACATCGCTCCCAAAACCACCAACGGGATATTCGAAGCGGGGATAACACGCATTTGATCGCCGACATAACGACCTTTACGTGCTCCGATGACCAAAATAGCCGCGAGCAATGCCCATCCCCCCGTAGAGTGGATAACGGTAGAACCTGCCAAATCAACCATGTTAAGATCAAAAATGGTATCTTTGAGCCAATCACTTCCCCAGCTGATGTTCACCGCGCTCGGATAGATGAATGCACCCATTACAACCGTGAAAAGGGTTAAAGGGAGAAGACGTGCACGTTCACCCACCCCACCGCTCATGATGTTGATCGCTTTACCGACAAACGCCATTTGGAACATAAAAAATGCCCATTGACTCATTGTAGCGCTATGAAAATCACCGAATGCGAGGTGAAACCCAACCAAAATAAAAGCCATCGACGCCACAGCGTAGATCATGACGTTGACTGTCAAAACACTGGAGACGTTTTTCGTCCGAACCAAACCTGCTTCGAGCATCGCGAAACCGGGAACCATTAATATAATCAGGGTGATTGAAAAGAGAGCAAAGAGGGTGTCAATAACGTAAGCAGTATCCATGCAGCACCTTTAGTTTAAGATAAAGGTGTGCATTATATATCCAATTAAATGGATTGTAGAAGAAGTATTGATTAAAATTTAATCAAATGATTAAATGGCTTCTATATCTGTCTCACCCGTACGGATACGGACGATTTTACTGATGTCGCTAACGAAGATTTTACCATCACCGATTTTTCCGGTGCGTGCTGCTTCAACAACAGTGTTCACTACTTGATCCACCATTGCCTCATCCACTACCATCTCCATTTTAATCTTTGGAAGAAAGTCTACGACATACTCTGCACCGCGATATAACTCGCTGTGCCCTTTTTGTCGTCCGTACCCTTTTACTTCACTTACCGTCATTCCGGTAATCCCAATCTCCGCCAGTGCGTCTTTTACGTCTTCGAGTTTAAATGGTTTGATAACCGCTTCAATTTTTTTCATTATTTACTCCTTATAGGTTAAAGCCACGTTCACCGTGTACAGACTCATCTAAACCTTGGCTCTCTTGTTCTTCGTTAACACGTGAACCGCCAGTTAATGCCATTGCGATATAGTAAACAACGATCGTACCGACCAATGTAAACAATCCGACGATTAATACAGATTCTGCTTGAACCATGATTTGTCCCATACGGTCACCTGAATCTTTCAACGGTCCTGCCCAAAGGAGAGCATTGTCTGTGTTCGGTGTATACGCTGCAAAGATACCGGTTGCAATCGCACCCCAAAGACCTGCAAGGAAATGTACTCCAAACGCATCCAAAGAATCATCATAACCCAATTTTTTCTTAAGCGCTGTTACCCCAAAGAATGCGATTAATGCGCCAGTGATACCGATGATAAATGCACCGTTAACTCCTACGAAACCCGCTGCTGGAGTAATCGCTACAAGACCTGCAATAGCACCTGTTGCTGCACCAAGCAATGTCGGTTTTTTGAACACTGTATACTCTACTACAATCCATGTAACTGTAGCAACCGCAGCAGCAATCGTTGTTGTCAAATATGCAAGACCAGCGATAGCATTAGCACCGAATGCTGATCCACCGTTAAATCCATACCAACCAAACCAGAGAAGACCAGCACCAAGAGCTGTCAAGATAACACTTGCAGGCTTCATCGCTACTTTTGGATAACCGGCACGTTTACCGATTAAGAGAGCCAATACCAGACCAGCCAAACCACCGTTCATGTGAACAACTGTACCACCCGCGAAGTCAAGAGCACCTTCGTTGAAAAGGTAACCACCACCCCATACCATGTGAGTAATCGGAGCATAAACAACGATTGTCCAGATAAAGGCAAATACCATCCAAGTAGAGAATTTCATACGCTCAATCACAGAACCCGCAACGATTCCTACAGTGATAGCTGCAAATGTCCCTTGGAACACTACGAAAACCAATTTAGGATAGAGCTGACCGAGATCTACACTTGCAAATTCTGTCCAACTGATGCCACTGAGCATAATATGGTTAAAACCACCAATTACTTGGTTAATTGAACCCTCAGCCGTACCGAAAGCGATAGAAAATCCGGCAACAACCCATGCGATAAATGAAACTGCAAATGCACCGAATACCATTGAAAATGTATTCAAAATATTTTTAGAACGAGTCATCCCGCCGTAAAACAACGCCAAACCGATCGGTGTCATCAACATAACCAATGCTGTTGACATCATCATCCATGCAGTATCACCTGAGTTAAGTACAGGTGCCGCAGCATCTTCGGCGAATGCCGATACGCCCAAAAGCGATAAAGCTAAAAGCCACTTTTTCATTTTTTCTCCTTATAACTTGAATGTC
>NZ_JAFLKV010000052.1 GCF_019163035.1 Sulfuricurvum sp. | reverse complement strand
TTTATTCTTGGTTTTCTCCCAAATAGCTCTTGTGGAGCTTCACTTTACTCGCTAATTCTTGAACATTTTTGGTCTCAGCAAGGGAGAATGGCTCTTTGGCTTTAAACTCTCTTTCGTGGAGATTGTGCACTAAGAGTTTCATTTGTGCGGTTGCTTCTGCCGCCACCTCTTCTAGCGCCTGACGAATGGCACGGTACTCATGATGCTCATATGATTCGAGGGTAACGACAAGTTCGCTGAGTTTTCCTTTTGCATGGACAAACTCGTAGTAGAGTGATTCAGCCGTGGTAAACAGATGAGAAAGCGGTGCCAATGAATCGGAGAGCTCTTTGGAATGAGATGTCATCTCTCGCATCTGTTTGGAGGAGAGAACCATCTGCTGCATGATTAGTTCGCTTTGTTCACGTGAACCTTTCAGCAGTGCATCATTTTCGAGCAAGGTGGTGACAATCGATTCACTTTTTGATCCCAACGTCTGAATATGATGTGAAAAATCATGAACAATGCGGTCGAGCTCGTTTTTTAAAACGGTGATAGTATGTTCAGGACTTTTTTGATTTCCTAGGTGCGTTATAAGGCCATGGAGCTGTTGAAGCTGAGTTTGTACCTCTTTTTGTTCATCACAGCTGAATTGGACCACATTTTTGAGTTGATTGAAGTGATCTTGTTCAGCGACACGGAGCATATCGATATGACGGTGAACGACATGATCCAAGCTAGGAAGTTCGGAGAGGGTAAACTCTTCAAATTTCCCCATTGCAGTTTCTTGTTGGAGTAAAAGGGCTTCGATTTTAGTGATAAAGAGGTTTTGGTTAGCTTCAATCGTATTGAGCACTTCAAACTCATCTTTAAAGACGGTTCGGATTTGCTCATGTGTTGAACTCTCCATTTGAGTCACGAGATCAATTCGGTCTTTTAGGGTTGTAATAGATGATGCCAATGTCAAAATATCATCGCCTATTTCATGAATACGTAAACGAATTGCATGGGTGTTCATGACCGATATGCTTTGATTCATGACACTCATGACCGCCGAGAGGAGAATCCCGACACTCAAAGACAAAAGAGACTCTTTAATGATATTAATATCGATCAAAGGATTTAGTATGAAATGGAGTAGTGCACCGATAAATCCAAGCCCCAATACGACGGGGGTGTAATTAATTTTTGTCGGATCTTTATAGACGGAAATATGGCGTAAAAACAGAAGCGACATACCAAGAATAATAAGCAACAAGTCAATACTAATCATCAATTCACCTTTTATTTCATTTTTGCATACAATTCGGTGATGGTTTGGACGAACAATGGATGATCATTCGGACAACGGCATACCCGATATACCTCATATCCTAACTCATGAGCGACTTCGGCGTACTCGATAGAGAGTTCGAAATCGGTTTCTGAGTTATCGACAGTAAAGGCAATGGGGACGATGATAACCCGTTTGGTTTGGAGGTCACGCAAGGTACTCTCCAGTGAAGGTTCCAACCATTTCATAGGCCCTACTTTGGATTGGTAAGCTAAATGGATGGCACTGAAGTTCAGATGAGATTCGTGTAACATTGCTTTAACCAATTCCACGTGAGCGATTACCTGCCGTTGGTACGGATCACCCTGATCGACGATATTTTGCGGTAATCCATGCGCGGAGAAAATAAGTTCAAACGATTCGGCGCTATCCTCTCCTAAAGACTCTTTGATCCGTTCAATGAGACACTGGTTATAGGTAGGATTAGAAAAGAAGTGCTTTACCTCTACACTAATAACATCCCAACCGATTTTATGAGCTGTTTGTTCAAAATCATCTAGCGAGGATTGGGTTGTCGTAGAGGAGTATTGGGGATAGAGAGGTATGAGGTACACTTTTTCAACCCCCTCCTCTTTTAGCCGTTGGCACACCTCTTTTGCCATTGGAGGGGTATATCGCATCACAAAATCAACGATTGTCTCATCCCCTACCGTTTCTTGAACACGTGTAACGAGCTGTTTTGTGAGATCAACCAGAGGAGATTTTCCTCCGATTTGCCGATATATCTCTTGTGATTTTTCTGTTCGAGATATTGTAATTATGCCGGCGATTAATCGGCGCAGTAGAGAGCTTTTTGTACGTATGATATAAGGGTCGTTAAACATGTTGTGCAAAAACATCTCAACTTCACCCAAATTATTGGGACCACCCATGTTTAGTAGTACGATAGCTTCTTTCATAAAGGGCTTGTTATCCGTTCGTTTTTGAAGAAAGTGTACCATAACATAGTGCTAAAATTGAGTATTATAAAAAAAACTAAAGCTTTTTGATCTATAATGACTGTAAATGCAGAGAAATGAGGAGGGTTAATGCTGATAAAACGAACAGTGTTATCACTGATTTTACTGACTATAGCTTCCCAAGCTGACACGTCAAGGCGTGAGCCATCCCTCTTTTTAGAATATGAACGTGAAGTTAAAAAAGCAAATGATTCTCTCAGAGAGGATGATCCTTTCCTAAAAAATACCTCTTCTATATCCAAATCAATCTTGACTAGTGATACGATTAAACCGGTTACATTGACCGAGCCTGTTCCTGTTAAAGTCTTAAAAAATACCAAAGTCGATGTTGATAAAATCGGTGAAGATAACAAAGCTTTTTTAGTTGTCAATAAACCTGCTCCGATTGCTTCAGCTTCGCTATGTCCTGATGAGGTGAAGGTAGATGCTACCCCAAAAAGCACTCCCCAAAAAATTGTTAAAAGTTTTAAAAATGCGAAAGTAAAAGTTCTCACCCGTGCCAAAGAGTTTCTGGGAACTCCATATGGTTTCGGCGACAAAGACGGTGATCGCACAGATTGTTCGGGATTCACACAGCAAGTTTATAAATCATTCGGTGTATCTTTGCCGCACAGTGCTACTGAACAAGCACTGTTAGGGGAAAACGTCAGTCTCAATGATTTACAAATCGGTGATTTAATGTTTTACCGAACCTATAAATCGGATCCTTCACATGTCGCCATCTATGCTGGAAATGGCAAAATAATTCATGCTTCGTATGCTGCTCGAAAAGTTCAATATGATTCGATAGAAAAAGGGTATTATCGAGATCGTTTTATGTATGCTAGGCGTTTATCATTTAGTAACCCTGATTACGACGAATAAATATATGTTAACACTTCATTCTATACTGGATAAACACTGGCTTTGGAAAGAGATATATACCAAGCTTGACTTATCCTCGCCGGCTTATCAGTATTGGAATGATAGTCGACATATCAAATTAAACCGCTATATATTTCTCGAGAAACAGACTCTTCCTCCAAAATATGCACACATAGAAGAAAATTTAACTGATTTATCAGGCTATCTTCCAACTCAATATGCCGCAACACAGTTGGGTATTGACAGTCATATTTTCGGTTATAAAAAAATGCGTCTTTATAGTCAGTTTGAATATAAGTTTGTGAACGATATCAAATTTGTTAATCTTAAGCGGTTTTTTCTCGAAAATGGGATCAAAATCGGAAAAAAAAGTTACGTGCATCTTGCACGATTGGATGAGTTAGTTATTACTGCCGATTCTCGTTTTTATCGGATTGATGAGAACTATGGAGTCGTCGTTTATGATTGATTTTATAAATATAATGGCTCAACCGGTCTTCCAAAAAGATATCCCTGAAAATGGTTACATCCCATTAATACAAGCTTCTCATATTGTTTTTCTGTCTCAACCCCTTCTGCAATGACATCTAAACCAAACTTTTGTCCAATTGAAATGATAGTTTTGACAATAATTACATCGTTTTGATCACTTGTTAAATCACGAATAAAGGACTGATCTATTTTGAGTTCATCAATGGGTAATTGCTTAAGATAAGACAAGGATGAATCCCCTGTTCCAAAATCATCGATTGAAAGGGTAAGCCCTAGTGCTTTTAAATCATGTACTTTATTCAGAGTTTCTTTGGTATTTTTTATCAATAGGCTCTCAGTAAGTTCGAGGCGAAGTTTTTCTGGATTAATATTGTATTTACCCATAATAGATTCTATCATAGGGAGAAAATTCTCTTTCTCAAATTGTTTATAGCTTACATTAAGAGAAATACGCCATTTTTTTTTATATTCGTCTGACTCCCATCTCTTTAGTTGTCGTATTGCTTCGTGTAAAACCCATTCACATAGTGGACCAATCAAGCCGCTATTTTCAGCAATCGGAATAAAATTTCCAGGCGAAATCATTCCATAGTCTATGTCATGCCAACGGATTAGTGCTTCCACCCCGACGAATTCTAAGCGATTACCAACTAAAATAATTTGGGGTTGATAATATAATTTCATAAAATTATTTTTGATAGCTTTATGTAAACGATCAATCAATAACACTTTTGTTTCGATCATTTTATAAAAGTGCCGGAAGAATAGGTTTGCCAAAAAAATAGCCTTGAAAATATTCACAGCCCATCTGTATGAGTTTGTCATATTGTTCTTTGGTTTCAACCCCTTCAGCTATAACTTCAAAGCCAAATTTTTGACCGATAGAAATGATTGTTTCAACAATTATCACATCATTTCTATCGCTCGTTAAATCACGAATAAAGGATTGATCTATTTTAAGTTCATTAATAGGAAGCTGTTTAAGATAAGACAAGGATGAATATCCGGTTCCGAAGTCATCAATCGAAAGAGTAAGCCCTAAGGCTTTTAGCTGGTTTATTTTATTTAAGGCATCTTGAGTATTTTTTATCAATAGACTTTCAGTGAGCTCAAGTCTAAGCCGTTTAGAATTAATTTTATATTCTTGAATGATTGACTCGATGATAGATACAAAATCATCTTTTTCAAATTGTTTATAACTGACATTGACCGAAATACGCCAATCTTTTTTAATGGGATCATCATCCCAAATTACTAATTGTTTTACCGCCTCACGCATAATCCATTCACCCAAAGGGACAATCAATCCGCTCTCTTCTGCGAGGGGAATAAATTCACCAGGAGAAATCATACCGTGTTCGGGATCGTTCCATCGAATAAGTGCTTCTACCCCTATAACACGTTGATCTCGATTGACTAAAATTTGATTTTGATAGTGCAAAGCAAAAAAATTGTTTTCTATCGCTTTACGCAATCGATCTATCATTTGCGCTCTCTCTTCAATGATTTTTTGCAGTACTGGATCGAAAAAGCAAAATGTGTTTCGTCCTCTCATTTTTGCATTGTGCATAGCACTGTTTGCATACTTCATTAAATCATCGATGGATTGTTCCATGTCTACAAACATCGAAATCCCGATACTAGCCGATGATCTAAAATCGTAATTGTCGATATAAAAAGGTTTTTCCAATTCGGCAAGAATTTTTTCGGCGACAACTTGTGCATCAGAGGTAGCTTGAATCTTATCGTCTTCATAAGTATTAATCAAGACAACAAATTCATCACCACCGAAGCGTGCTACTGTATCACATTGACGAATAATATTGAAAATGCGTTTAGCTGTCTCCACTAACACGAGATCACCGACAGCATGTCCTTTAGTATTGTTGATCGTTTTAAAGTGATCTAAGTCAATGAATAATATAGCCGCATAATGGTTGCTTCTGCTGCTTTGATGGATCATATTACTTAGATGGATCGTAAATAATAAACGATTTGGTAAGGTCGTTAATGTATCATAATGGGTAATGTTTTTTAAATCAGATTCTAGTTTCTTTTGATTGGTAATATCAATTCCGACTTGTACCTTAGCCAACTGACCATTTTTCCAGCGAATAATCCGATCGTTATAGAGATAAAAATTACCGTTAAGTGTATTTTGATTTTCCCATTCAAATGTCGTCCCTACTGGAAGGGAAAGCCGATTCTCTGCTTGTTGTTGTAGAGGACAAAAAAGACAAGGTGAATTTTGATTATTCTGTAATACTTGATAGCAGATTTTTCCCTCTATCTCACCGAATATATGT
>NZ_JAFLKV010000033.1 GCF_019163035.1 Sulfuricurvum sp. | reverse complement strand
AACCTTCAATCTACAGTACCAAAAACTGTTGGCATACCATTTGCCTATACCCCAACATTATGTTGTGAGGCCGAAATTATAGACACTTTTGCTAAATTTGTCAAGTACTTTTCACTCAATTGTACAAAAAATGCCATTTTCTTGATTGTCATTAAATTTTAAACCTTTTACCCTATAATTGCCTTACTATATTAATAACAAAAGAGTTTTAAATGTCAGCAGTGCAACGTGTATTGGATGCTATCGAAGAGTTTAAAAAAGGGCGTATGGTCATCATGGTGGATGATGAGGATCGTGAAAATGAAGGGGATTTGGTTTATGCTTCCGTTTTTTCAACTCCGGATCATGTCAATTTTATGGCAACACATGCCAAAGGGTTAATCTGTGTAGCTATCAATCCAAGCATCGCTAAACGCCTTAGCCTTGAGCCGATGGTTAAATCGAATACTTCCATGCACGAAACGGCATTTACGATTTCAGTGGATGCTACGGTAGCAACAACGGGTATTTCAACTCACGAACGGGATATGACAATCAAAATTTTGGCAAATCCACTTTCTCATCCCTCAGAATTGGTTGCCCCTGGGCATATTTTTCCTCTGATTGCAAAAGAGGGGGGGACACTCGTTCGTATCGGACATACGGAAGGCTCAGTAGATCTGTGCCGTTTGTCGGGATTGGCAGAGTCGGCAGTTATCTGTGAAATTATGAAAGAAGACGGAACAATGGCTCGTCGTGACGATTTGGATCTCTTCGCTGCCAAACATGATCTGAAAACGGTCTATATCTCGGATATCGTCGAATTCCGTCTCGCCAATGAAACATTAGTTAAAGCGATTTCGGAAGAAGAGATCGAGTTTTTCGGTGTTCATGTTAAAAAATACGAATTTGCTGACCATCAGGACAATCGTCATACGGCAGTGGTTTTCTATAAAGCAGGAGAAACGGCAAATGTCAAAGTACACAATGTTGTCCCGGATCTCGATTTGCTCCTCAATCAAAGTAAATATACCCATTTAATTGATTCAATCCATTATCTCAAACACAATAGCGGTGTATTACTCTTTATCAATAAACCGCATCATCAACAAGTCAATATGAAAGAGTACGGTATCGGTGCTCAAATTCTTAAATCATTAGGGGTTAAACATATGCGCCTGATTGCGGAGACAAAAGTCTCTGATTTTGCTGGACTTGGCGGATTTGGACTCGATGTAGTGGAGACGATAAATCCCACAGAGGGGATGTAAGGAGAAACGTCAGTGAACCGTATTACATTTACGGATGAGCTGATATTGAGGAGTTACTTGGGCACTGCCTGAATTTGCACCTACTGCGGTTCCGATAGCCGCACCTGCAATGGTTGCAGCCGCATTTCCGCTACCGCTTCCGAATTGATGACCGACAATCCCTCCGACGATTCCTCCTACTATGGCACCGCCGACATTGGGTGTATCACTCTCTTGTGAAGCACCGCTAATTGGCACTTGCTCGTACCAACATTGCTGCTGTGGAGAAGATGATTCTACGACAGGAGATGATGAATAGGATGCAGGTGGTGTCATATAATAATCATTGCTACCCGTGTTAAGTATCTCTGCATGAGACAACGTTGATACGATAAAAGCTAACAAACCGACTGCATAATATTTCATAAGAATCCTTTTCTTAATCTATGAGCTGTTTACCTGGAGAATCTTGGTAATTCGTCTCAGTTGATCTTTTTTTGCCCGTGAGGGTTTCGATCATTGAGGCAGTTAAATCATCAACCGACATATCAACGGTGTCATCGACGGGAACCGGATCATTCATGTTAAAGGTTTGTTGACCTGTACCTGTAAATGTTTTAGCAAACACCACTTTTCCGGTTTTTTTGTTGGAAACTTGAATATGAATCGAAGTTGTAGCCGTGATCGCATAGCGCTCATTGCTTCCATCAGGGACAAGGCGTGGTTTGCTACAGCGCATTGCTTTGATAGATCCTGTGAGAGCATACTCTCCTGATTTCGACATGGATACACCTGCATCGTTGAATGCAGTTTCGATAACACTCGTCATTTTGTCAGAGTACATAATTTTTTCAACAATAACGGTATCGTTGTACGTGCTAGCTGTATACTTGCGTTTTTCTTGGTAATCTTTATACTCATTATCACGCTTCATACTTGCTTTTGCCGATCCGCTTGCATTGAATGAGAAGTATCCCGATCCGCTGACATGAGAAGAGTGTTCGACATTTTCATCTTCTTTGATACTGCCGTTTTGATTATGGGTAGCTTCTGCAACGCTGTTTTCAAAATTCTGTACAACGGTATAGTTGTAGCTTAACGGTTTTACTTCTACCTGTTCGCCTTCAGGCAAGATAGCGGCGCTGAGCACTATTGAAGTGCTACAAAGAGCAGCAAGTACATAGGTAATGAGTTTCATGATTTACCATCCCATCGAAGATTTTGCGGTAACTTTGCGAATCTCTTTTTCATCTGCCCAAAGAATCTCACCGCTTTGAGGATCGACGAGTTCCATGGATACATTGTAGTAAACGTCTTTGACATCATCGTTGGCTTTTTTGATTGAGCGGACATTTCCGGTAATGATGTAATCCGAATCGGTCATCGCTTTCATTTTGGTTTTAGTCGTAGCAGTTGTGGTCAAATCACGCTCGGCACTCACTTGATTTAGGTTCGCGGTATCTGCCAAGAAACGAACTTGTCCTGATTTTAGGAGCTTGATACGGATTTTATCGGTGATCGCTTTAGTGTCGATATGCTCGTATGTAAGATTGTTAACCGTGCGAAGACGAACTTTCGGTGGTTGCTTCGCTTTTGCAATATAGCGAGTTTCAAGAAGAGACTGTGTTAACGTCTCTGCGGTTGATTGTAAATCGGATGAGCCGAAATCAGCTGTTACTGTTTCAGCCGCTTTAGCATCGCCGTATTTGACATTAGATGAAGCACCTACCATTCCGGCTCCGCCGGTTGCACAACCGCTCATTAAAAATGATGAGAGAACAAGGGTTGTAGTAAGAGAAAGTTTTGTGAATGTTGTCATGCGTTTTTTCCTTATTTATTTGGGGTTGAAATTACAATACGATAATCAGTTACATCGGGACGGCTTGCCATATCAACGACACGGATTTGCTGTTTCCCGATGATAGTAAACGGTTTCCATGCCGTTTGATCCACGACAATACCTCGGCTATCAATCCATTCGATTTGGTAAACCATACCCTCAACTTCGTTGTCATCTTCATTTTCAAACGTAGCGGCAACTTTTAAAAATTTACCTTCTTGGAAGCTTTTGTGTTCTTTAAGAATAACACGCTCTTTTCCGATGAAATGTTCTTGGTTTTTACCGGCACAACCGCTCATCCCCAGAAGTAAAAAACTTCCAAGTGCGAGCGAGAGGAGAATATTTTTAGTAGGCAACATGGTCAATCCTTATATTATCGTTAGTGATGTAAGAGACAAGAACAAGAACCCCTTTTTTATCTTTTGGAAGGGTGAACGATTCTTGCCGATCGTTCATGGTAATAGTAAAGGTCTCTCCTTGTAGTGCTTCAAATTTAGAAAGGTATCCTGAGTTTGGGAGCATTTCCCAGTTTCGGTATCCTGAATCAGCCGCTGAACTTCCGACATCCATGACTAATGATGCCATAAGTCCCCCAAAAGCTCCAAAATTATCGGACGCTTGTTTAGCTACCACCGCTTTAGTGGTTGCTCGTACAACCGCTTTAGAGAGTTCACCGAATAATTCGTCTTTGAGGGTTTTATATGCCATTGCATTGGTTTGTAACAGTCTTGGAGGTTGGAGTCGTAGTTTATCTGTTGAAATAGTGACGACGCTGATATCATTGATTGGAGGGTTAAATGCCGGAAGATCAATGCTCGCATAGTTAGCACCGTTAAAGAGAGGGAATCGTATTTTTTCAATTTTAACCGCCGGTGCTTCACCTGCTAAGATCACCACGGTAATTTCCATTTTCTCAATTTTAGGTTGGAGTGGCTGAGCAACAGTAGGAGTTGCTTTTTTCCCTTTTACTATAGGTTTGACTTTGGCTGTAACAGGAGGAAGTGCTGATGCGGGGAGCTTTACAAACGCTTTTGAGACATCAGGGTTAAGGGTAATAGCACGCTTAAGGCTCACTTCTCCTAAATTTTCGGTTGGAAATGCGATATTGGAGATGATACTGCTGAGGGTATAGGAAAAAGGGTCTTGATAATTATTGGCTAACTTTCGGACACTATCATCTTCGAGCATGGCTGACATGGAATATTCACTGGGGATAGAGGATACATTACTTCCCTCTTTTTCAGCTTTTTCTTTCTCTTCAGCCGCCTCTTTAATCTTTTCTTCGGTTTCATTTAACCAAAATTCTTGGCGCTGTTCCATTCGGCGCATCTCCACCGAAGCCCCTTCGAAATTCCCCATCATGGCGTAATTAAGAGCATTAAGGGTGTGCATCAGGGTACGCTCATACCCTTTTCCATAATAACTTTCAGCCCCTTTAGACAAAAAAGTAGATCCTAAAAAAGAGCCTACACTGCGTAAACTTACTTTGGCTCTGTTTTCGTATTCGTCTAAAATTTCAAACGATTTTTCAAATGAGTTAATTGACGTATTAAAATCACCGTTTGCTTGTTGCAGTCGTGCGAGATCAAGCCAGTACCAAAACTCATCTTGATCGGATGTGTCAGCGCTTAATGTGGAAAGGGTTTGATCAAACTGAGGCTTTGAGAGGCTAGAACGGAGGGTATCTGAGTCCAACGATGTAGCCCCTAACTGAAGAGCACAAAGTAAAGAACAACCGATAATACTTAACTTATGGGTCATTGAACACCTTTGAGGAGGGGAAATAGTAACGACTGATTGTAATGGCTTCTATATTAAAAAATGTTTAACAGAGTAGTTAATTTTTCATCGCTTTAATAAACGATTCATAGATGTTTTCTAGTTGCAAGTCTTGTTCTAAAATCTCCGTATTGTCTTGAACCATATAATGCTCTAACACGGCAACACGGCGAAGGAGGTACTCAAACATCTCTTTGTTAATATCGGGGAGTTTATTATGGCTGAAAGGATCTTTGTCACGCCCTTTTTGGATTACATGGGCAGGAATTCCGATGGCGGTACTGTTGTCAGGAACTTCACGGACGACAACGGAATTGGCTCCGATTTTTGAGTTTGATCCGATGGTAATATTGCCTAAAACTTTGGCTCCGGCTCCGATGACCACACCGCTCTTAATCGTCGGATGACGTTTTCCGGCAACGAGGCTAACTCCGCCCAACGTTACCCCTTGATAAATAAGAACATCGTCTTCGATAATGGTTGTTTGACCGATCACAACACCGAATCCGTGGTCGATAAAAACACGTCGTCCGATGGTAGCACCAGGATGGATATCAATGTTGGTAAGGACTTGATTGATCCCCATGATGACACGAGCAAAAGCGCGAAATCCATTGCGATAGAGGCGGTTGGAGATACGGTACCAAAAGATTGCCCAAACGCCCGGATAATTAAAAAAGAGTTCGATTCGAGAACTGATAGCGGGATCATTCTTATAAACGTTCGAAAAATCTTCGGCAATTTCAGAAAAAAGTCCCAAATTCAATCCTTATCGAGTGGTTCGCAGGTACCCGTTTTGGTAGAGGTACATTTCGAGTTTTTGAAGTGTATCACTTTTTTCTTCTTCTGTCCTAAAATCACTGGATGCAAGTTTATTTTTAAGGTTACTCAGAAGTTTAGAAGAGTCATAACCGATATCTTCGAGGATATTGAGTACATTATCCGATTCCGTGAAATTTTCGATCTCATACCCATGTTCATTGATGAGAATCGTACATTCACTCGGGTGGGTAAAGAGATTATGGTTCATTCCTAAAGTCTCCTGATACGCCCCGACGTTGAAAAATGCCAAGAAGTATTCTTCTTCATCAAGATCGATATCATGGAGATACAACGGTGTCTCAGGTTGAAAGCGGATTTCTCCGTCGCTGTCACAGGTAATGTCCCACAAACTTGCCGCTCGGATGGCAGGGATATCGAGACGATCTAGCGGCATGATCGGAAACTGCTGTTGCAATCCCCAATAATCGGGAATACTTTGAAAAATAGAAGTATTGATCAAATAGCGCTCTTGGAGCTTCACCTGTAGACGCTCGATTTCGGGCATTGGGTTGTCTTGAGAGAGGTAGAG
>NZ_JAFLKV010000151.1 GCF_019163035.1 Sulfuricurvum sp. | reverse complement strand
TGTTGACTTCTTTGATAACAAAATTAGTTATAATACAAATAGTTAATACTAAAATAAGGTTTGGTGGTGAGTAAATACGAGCTGATCAGTCGGTATTTGAGTGAATTTCTCAGTCAAGAAGTTCGTAAAACCGGTTTGAAAAAAGTGGTAGTGGGATTAAGCGGAGGGATCGATTCGGCGGTTGTGGCGGTTTTAGCTCACAAAACGTTCGGAGATGATCTCCTTTGCGTCAAAATGCCCTCCCACTATTCATCTCAGAGTTCATTGGATGATGCGGATGAGTTGTGTAACACTTTTTCCCTTCGTTCAGAGACGAAAAGCATCGAATCGATGTTGCGTGCGTATGAAACGTCCGATATGTCACCGCTTCGAGTCGGAAATCTCTCGGCACGGTTACGAATGGTAACATTGTTCGATATTTCGGCGCGGGAGGGAGCTTTGGTTCTGGGGACGAGTAACAAAAGCGAACTGATGCTCGGCTACGGGACATTGTACGGCGATTTGGCGAGTGCTCTGAACCCTATTGGCGATATGTATAAAACGGAAGTATTCGAGTTGGCTCGCTATTTAGGGGTTCCAAGCTCGATTATCGATAAGCCCCCCTCGGCAGATTTGTGGGCGGGGCAGAGTGATGAAGCGGAGATCGGTTATCCCTACAGTGATCTTGATCGTGTTTTGAAACGGTATGTGGAAGAGCGCCACACCTCCGAAGAGATGATAGGCGATGGTGAAAATTCGCAATTAGTTGATATGATAATAAAAAGAATTTATCAGAATCAATTCAAACGGCGTATGACGGTAATCGCAAAGTTGACATCGCGAACGCTCAATCATGATTTTAATTATCCCAGAGATATTACCCTATGAAAAAGGAAATGCAAATGAATATCCCATTTTACCGTGTCGAAGTCGGCGGAGATGAACGTGAGAAGATTGATGAAGTATTTGACGGAGAGGCACCGAATATCGTTGAAGAGTTAGAAACAGCGTTTGAATCGTATGTCGGGGCATCGTATGCTCTGGCAACGTCTCACGGTACGGCGGCGCTTCATTTGGCGATGTTGGCAATCGATCTCAAACGGGGTGATAAAGTACTCTGTTCGATCAATGCCTATCCGTCGGTTCCTGAAGTGGTACGCCATTTCGATGCCGAGCCTATATTTATCGATATTAATCCCGATACGTTTACGATTGATTTGGATAAACTTGAAGCTTATTTGGCGGAAAACAAATCCAAAAAACTCAAAGCGGTGATCGTCTCTCATGT
Organism: Sulfuricurvum sp.; assembly: GCF_019163035.1. GTDB lineage: Bacteria > Campylobacterota > Campylobacteria > Campylobacterales > Sulfurimonadaceae > Sulfuricurvum. The sequence continues at coordinate 4,984 of NZ_JAFLKV010000151.1, read as the reverse complement.
GGCGGGACAAAGCGTTGAACTTGATCGATTGTACGGCATTGCCAAAGAGTATGATGTCAAAATTATCGAAGACGCTTCGGATGCGTTGGGATCAACTTATAAAGGGCAAAAAATCGGCTCTACGGGTGCTGATATCACCTGTTTTGATTTCAGTCCTCATTTGCGCCGTAATGTCTGTAACGGCGGGATGTTGGTATGTGATGATGAAGAGATCATGGAGCGTGCACGCTCGCTTCGTAACCACGCGATGGTGATTGATGAAGAGGGGTTGGGGTATATCTATGATGTGACCGATATCGGAAGCCAGTACATGATGAGCCCTCTCGATGCGGCTACGATTTTGATACAGCTTGAGAAACAAGATGAGAATATCGAGCGTCAACGCGCTATTGCTGAAATCTTTAATGAGTGTTTAGCCGAAGCACCTCATATCCGAACCCCTATCGCCAATGATGAGCACTCGTATTCGTTATACATTATCAAAGTCGATAAAAATCGTGACTCGTTCGCACGTGAGTTAGCCGCTCGCGGTATCGAGTGTGGATTGCACTATATTCCGCTCCATTTGCTGAGTTATTATAAATCGAAATATTCACTTCGTGTTAATGATTTTCCGGTTGCGTTGCGCAACTATCAGCAAGTACTTTCGATTCCGAATTACGCGGCTCTTAGCGACGCTCAGGTTGAAGAGATCTGTGACGCAATTTTGGATGTAGCTTCTACACGCGTTTGAAACGTTTTTGGGTTGCATGGGGGGAACGCTATCTTTACAACCCCTCGCTGATCCAAAAAATCCTCTCTGTACTCCTTTTACCGCTCAGTTGGATCTACTGTTTATTGGCATACATTCGTTACCTGCGAAGTCGTCCTAAATCGTTTGGAATACCGGTGGTGAGTGTCGGAAATCTCATCGTCGGCGGGAGCGGTAAAACCCCGATAGTGGTTGAGCTCGCCAAACATTTTGAAAAACCGGCGATCGTGTTGCGCGGTTACGGACGACAAAGTCGCGGTATGGTGGTGGTCAAAGACAAATCGACGATCCTCTGCGATGTTATCAAAAGCGGTGATGAAGCGATGCTTTATGCCCAGATGCTCGATAGTGCGATGGTCATCGTGAGCGAGATCCGTGAACGGGCGATTGCGGAAGCCGCGTCGATGGGATGCGATGTCGTATTGCTTGATGATGGGTACGGGAAACACTCGATAGAGAAACTCAATCTTCTCATCGCCGTCCCCACCCCAAACCCGTATTGTCTCCCATCAGGGGCGTATCGGGAGAAGTTGTGGAGTAGTAAAAAGGTTATCGTGATGATGGAGAGAGTTGATTTTAAACGCTCCGTTACCCTCAAAAATCCGACAGAAAAAATGGTATTGGTGACCGCGATTGCGCGTCCTGAGAGACTTGATCCTTTTTTACCGGAAGTGATAGAGAAGGTCTATTTTGAAGATCACCATTTCTTTACCCAAGGGGAACTCGAAATGATTGTGGAGCGGACGGGTGCTACCAGCCTCTTGGTAACTTCAAAAGACTTGGTTAAAATGTCGTCTTATAAAAAACTCAATATCTCTGTTTTGGAACTCTCTATTGAGTTAAACGAGACGATAATTACTACAGTGAAGGATTATGTAAATGCAGCGAAAAATTGATACCGTTAAAACTCTTATGGACGCGATGCCGTTCATTAAAGAGTTCCGTGATGAGATCGTTGTCATTAAATACGGCGGGTCGGCTCAAACCTCTGATGAGCTCAAAGCCAAATTTGCCCAAGACATCGTACTGCTTCACCTCGTCGGGGTGAAAGTGGTGATCGTACACGGAGGTGGGAGCCGTATCTCTCAGCTCTTGTCCGATTTGAAAATCCCGACCGAATTTATCGACGGTGAGCGGGTCAGTACCCCAGAAGTGATGCGGATTGTCGAGATGGTACTCAGCGGCGAGATCAACAAAGAGATCACTTCGCTCCTCAACTCTTACGGTGCCAAAGCGATAGGTATTAGCGGTAAAGATGCCCATTTCTTGCGTGCCAAACCCAAAGACGAAGCGAAATTCGGTCTTACGGGACGGGTCGAGAGTGTCAACGGATCGGTCATTCATAATCTTTTGCAAGAGGGTTTCATCCCCGTCATCGCCCCTATCGGGTGTGATCCTATCGTCGGTCATCCGGGATACAACATCAACGCCGACCTTGCCGCATCGGCTATCGCGGCGGCTATCGGCGCGTGCAAAGTGATCTTTATGACCGACACTTCGGGAGTATTGAATAAAGATAAAGAGTTATTCTCAACCCTCACCGAAGCGCAGGTTGAAGCGCTCAAAGCGGACGGTACGATTAGCGGCGGTATGGTTCCAAAAGTCGATTCATGTCTCGAAGCGGTCGATGCAGGGGTTCAAAAAGCCCACATCATCGACGGACGGATCGAACACGCGATCTTGCTCGAACTCTTCACCTCTGAGGGTGTAGGGACACAGATCACTCTGTAGTCCTTAGCGGTATTTCTCTTCGATTCCGACTAGGGTTCGATAGAGCTTCTCCCCTTCATCATTTTCCCCTTTGGCATATACCTTTTTCCCATCATGCGCAAAAAATGTCAGTTCTAACGGAGCATTGGTATCTCCTGAGGCGAGGACGGCAATATCATCGGGTGAGATCGTAAAGCTCGTCAATACTTTTTTCGTCATAAAATCGATCTGCGGATAGGCAACATAGACGAGTTCGGAACAGACGATGGTTTCGGTGGTGTTGACGTTGAAATCAAAATCGTACTTTTTACCGTAATTGCTCAGTGCCAGATCCAATGAACTGCGTATCTCATCGGAGGAGAGGCGGCTTGGGCGGAGTGTCGCAACGTCATCGATATTCATAAAATGCTCTACACTGTTAAGTACGACCCCTTCGCGAAGCGCTTCGAGGATCACTTTGCCCTCTTTGATCTCATCGAGATGCTGTTTGATAAACGGTTCGTTCAATGCTCCCAAATCGCGAAGCTGTTCATACGTTCCGATGTAGAGTGCCGCATGACCGAAATGCCCTGGAATCGTTTTGTCGGTCAACGCAAACGGGGTTTTCTCTAGCAATACGTCTCCGGGTTTGAGCTGTGCCGAAAAATCAGCGAGAAACGCTTTGTCTTCACGCAGTTTTCCGCTGCGCCATCGTACCATCCCCATCGTGTTGCCTAGCACTTTTGAAAAGGTAAATTTGAGTTTTTCGACGGTTGAGAACGGCAATTCAGCGGTACGGGAGACGAGTACGCTCACCTGATCGGCAATCTCTTTGAACGCGTTATCTCCTCCTAACGTCGCGCGCATCGGTGAGTGGTCGATGTAATCGTATAGATAGCGGATCGAAGGATCACCTTGAGCGATATAGAGTGCAATCGTTTTGCGGTTATCCTCGAAAAAGCGGATGGCATCGAGCATCGTGGAACGATAGGTGAGGGTATTGGCTCTCATCAGTGAGTCTTTGTAAAAGTTTTCATTCACTCCGTACTCGGGATAGGCTTCATTGAGTTTAGCGCGGATTTCACTTTTGTCATGCATATGCTCTTGCATAAATTGGGCATTGTCATAGAGTGTCAGTGCCGCCGCCATCGAAATCACGATCGATTCGATACGGTCACGATCTCCTAGTGATTCATCGGTGCGGTAAAGCGCATTACGGTAGCGCAACGCATACGGAAATAAACGGGTTCGTACGGTATCGGCTTCACGGATCGATTTGGCGATTCTCACCGAAAGGGTCGAGGGGAGTGCCCCTTTGTGCGAGCGAATTGAGCTTTCCGCTTCATTCATAAAAGGGGGGATTCTTTCACGAAGATCGAGAGAACGGCGGATAAGGTCTTCTACTGCTATCGCGTCGTTTTGACGGGCGGTGTTGACCAGTTGCGCCAAATCCGATTCGGCGGAGAGGAGGGTAAACGCGGCTAGGGTCAGTGAAATTATGAGGGCTCTATAATTCATTTTTTGCCTTTGTGTGGATTAGTCGTGCAATGATTCCTGCAACGAGCAAGGTAGCGACAGCTATGAGAAGAAAAATATCAGGGATACTCCAACCATCTCCTAAGAGTAGCATCGTCACAACCGCACCTGAAACCATAAAGAGGGCATTGAGGATATTGTTGGCGGCGATGATGCGGGAGCGTGAATGAGCTTCGCTACGTCCTTGCATAATTGCATACAGTGGGACGCTGTAAAGTCCTCCGAATACCCCGACGAAGGTTAGATCAACGAGGATATGGAAAAACTGCGGGTTGGAATAAATGTCGCTCATTGCTTTAAAGTGTTGTGCCGTGATCGCAAAATCAATCCCCGACAGCCCCATTCCGACAGCTCCGATAACGACAAGCGAGACACGGAGGCTATGGTGGCTGAGCCGCTCACAGAGGATGGAACCGACACCGATCCCGAGGGTAAAGAGGCTCAGCAGTATCGTTACCGTCGTCTCATCCCCCATCAACACCGATTGAACGAATGAGGGGAACTGTGAGAGGAGCAACGCACCATAAAGCCAAAACCATGAGATAGCTAAAATAGAAAGAAAAACCATCCGATTTTGGTATGCTAACCGAATGGAATTGAGCGTTTGGGCAAAGAGATTGAGCGAAAACGGCATCTTAGGGCTCAGAGAGGGGGCGCTAGGGATATAGCGGCTAAAACCGTAACCAATGATGGCGACCGCGATGGAGGCAACTCCGGCAATCACTCCGCCATTAGGGATACCCGATAGCACTCCGCCGATCAGTGTCCCCAGTAAAATCGCGGCAAACGTCCCCGATTCGATGAGGGCGTTGGCGCTGACCAGCTCATTTTCCCCCATGTGCTGAGGGATGATCGAATATTTGATCGGACCGAACAGTGTCGAGTGCATCCCCATCCCGAACACGACGATCATGAGGGTAATAAACGAATGGGTCGCAAATCCCACCGTGGCGATCACCATCAAAAAGATTTCCCACACTTTGACGATGCGAGCGAGGCGTGCTTTAT
>NZ_JAFLKV010000134.1 GCF_019163035.1 Sulfuricurvum sp. | reverse complement strand
ATGCTTCTCGTGAGCAAATGCAGGGTATCGGACAAATCAATACCGCCGTAACCCAGCTCGACCAAATGACCCAAGAGAATGCTAAAATCGCCGCTGAAGCTGATAATATCGCTAACAACACGATTGAAAAAGCACAAGCGATGGTTACCGATGCCTCTAGCAAAAACTTCGTTGGTAAAAGCGATATTCAAGCTACAGTTCACATGCATCAATCAACTGCAAGACCTCCCCACAAAACAGTCTCACGCAGTGTCACTTCACATGCTCCGAGCAAATCATCGGCTAAAAGCCATGACGATGATGTTTGGGAAAACTTCTAATATCTAACTTCACTTAGAAATCTATTATCTGATCAGGTACGCATGTAAATGCGTACCTGATACTAATTCTTACTCAAACGTATAATGATATTTTTGATTATGAATTACCCATCAAGCACCTAATGCCCTAAGGAGAAATCCCACACATGAAACTATTGCTTTTAGAAAACACTCATAGTTTTGCACTCTCGATCATTAATTTTCTCACTACGCTAGGACATGATGTCAATCACTTTGACGGAAAAGCTGATTTTTTAGAGATGATTCGATCCGGTCCTTATGATGTGTTTTTACTTGATCTTAATGCTTCCAATGAGATATCTGCCGATTGTATAAAGGGTATTGTAAAGATTTTCCCTCAAACGCCTATCATTCTTTTAAGCAGCACTCACGATTTATATGTTATTGAAAAAGCATTGGACCTAGGATGCAGTGATTATATAAAAAAACCGTTTGAGTTTAAAGAACTGGAATTAAAAATCAGACAATTCAATAAAAACATTTTTCCGATCAAAAGCTCTTTAATTTCTTTGAGCCAAAACTATGCTTATGATACAGACACCTCTTCATTGTATTATAAAGGACTAATACAAGCTTTTACTAAAAAAGAAAAAACTCTTCTGGCTTTATTTATGCTCAATAGAAATAAATTCATCACCGAAGAACAAATCTCTTTAGCCCTCTGGAATAATCGTTTCGCAGAATCAACAACTATACGTTCCAATATTTATCGATTGCGTAAAAAACTCAAAGAAGATTTTATTCAAACTTATCGTCAAGAGGGATATATATGGGAAGACAACATATATTCCTAATGTCTTATCAATCATTACCTCGCATCTAGTAAATCAGAAAATTTTTCCAAGTAGAAACTTTGCATTAACTGAGTCTTGCTTGGAAGCAGTTTCAAAAAAAGTTATAGCTTTTTTATAATCCAGTTCAGTACCTCTTCCAATCTTATAAATATTTCCTGCAATGACACATCCTTTGGCACTCCCTAAAGTACATGCTTTTTCAGATAATTCCAGTGCTGTTATATCTGCATTATCATCTAATGCCAGTTGAGCTTTGTTCTGCCAAAATGGTTGGATTTTCATCATTATAATCACTACCAAAGACTAATGCACAGAATAGCAAAGTTAAAATTGTTTTTTTCATTTTTTACCTTTGTATAATTGCAATAGATAATAACCAACACGAATGTCAATCGCATGACTTTTGAAAATTATGCTTAAAATGTATCAATGCTCTCATAAGTGTTACAGAACCAAACCACCTACCCCCAAATAAAAATACTTTTTCTCAGAAACCTCATTCAAAAACTCACCTTAACTCAGCAGCCTATAGGCAGTCATCCTCATTAAGAAACAGCTTTTCCGCTATAATTTCGATAATTATAATATATATTATTTCAGAGTAACTCATTGCCGGTTTTTAAACCCCTATCAAGCTTTAAAATTGCAGATTAATTTCAGTTCTCGAAAAAGAAAATTTTGATATTTGCGAAGGATGGGGGAATAATTAGCTAAAAGACTATAATAGCTCATTATTTTATTGAGCCGAATGGCTCAATAGTTTAAATCAGACTGTTTTCTTAATTAACAATTTGTCCAAATCTTCTTTTACATTTCCAGTTAGGTGTAAATTAAAGTTTTCTGCTAAAAAGTTAAAAATATCTTCGTTTACAAATTGTGGCGGTTTTGGTCCAAGATATATATCTTTTATCCCTAAACTAAATAGTGCCAATAATATTATGACAGCTTTTTGTTCCATCCAGCTAAGGACGATAGAAATCGGAAGATCGTTAATCGGAGTATTGAGTGCTCCGCTAATGGCTTTTGCAATCTCTACCGCACCGTTACTGTCATTACATTGACCTAAGTCCAAATACCTAGGTATCTGTGTCCCTTCTATATTGCCAAAATCTATATCGTTAAACCTGAACTTTCCACAACTAGAAGTAATGATCACACAATCGCTCGGAAGATTTTCCGCCATTTCTCGATAATAATTTCCGGCATTTCCGGGTGCATCACATCCTGCAATTACAAAAAATTGAGATATCTTTTTACTTTGTACCGCATCTAAAATTTCCGGAGCCAATGTTAAAATTGTTTTATAGTGATGACCTGTGGTTAAAGTTAGATCATCCGCCATATTTGTATCTTCACATGCAAGTGTTTTCTCTATAAGCTCACTAAAATCATTATTTAAAATTTCTGTTCCGCCTTCTATACCAACAATCTTATAGGTAAACACTCGATCCAAATAATCCACATCTTTTTTTGGTGGTACGATACAGTTTGTATTTACGACAAAAGTACCTTTGAATCTTTTCATAAGCTCGACCTGATCAAACCACGCTTTACCGACATTGCCTTTTAGATGAGAATATTTTTTAAGCTCAGGGTATCCATGAGCCGGAAGCATTTCAGAGTGCGTATAAACATTTATCCCTTTGCCTTCCGTAGCTTTTAGAAGCGCTTCAAACATCTCTAAATTGTGCCCGCTTACAAGGATGGCTTTTCCTTGAACCATATTTTGAGGAACAACTACAGGCGTAGGAATACCGAACTTAGCGGTATGTGCATTTGATAATTTATCCATCACATCAACACCAGCAGAACCAACTTTCATAAGCTGTTTAATATGATCCCCAAAATTAAAGTTTACATTTGTTAGTGTAAAATAAAGTGTTTCACTCATTACATCATCAATTGCTTTTGTCTGTGTAGGCTCCAACTCATTTAAATGTTCTCTATATGCTGCCAAACCTTTTAAACCAAAAATCATTATGTCTTGCAATCTCGCAAGGTTTTCATCTTTCCCGCATACACCGACACTAGCACCTGTACTACCGCAACCATTGGGTGTACTCATTTCACATTGATAACAAAACATATATTTCCTTACGTATTAGTTTACGCCGAAATTATAGCTCTAACCATTAACATAGAAATTGACATACATCAAGATCTATAAAAAACCTCATTCAAAAAATCACCTTAACTCAGCAGCCTATAGGCAGTCATCCTCATTAAGAAACAGCTTTTCCGCTATAATTCGACCACTATAATATATTTTATTTCAGGGTTACTCATTGCCGATTTTTAAAGTCCATACCCCCTATCAACCTGCCGGTGATCAGCCCGTTGCTATCGATGCTCTCGCATCGGGCATTAAAAACGGCGAACGCTATGTTTCCCTTGAGGGGGTAACAGGTAGCGGTAAAACGTACACGATGGCGAAGGTGATCGAGAGCGTTCAGCTCCCGACGATCATTATGACCCACAACAAAACCTTGGCGGCACAGCTTTACAGCGAGTTTAGAAGTTTCTTCCCAGAAAACCATGTCGAGTATTTCATCAGTTACTACGATTACTATCAACCCGAAGCGTATATTCCCCGCCAAGATTTGTTTATCGAAAAAGACAGCTCGATCAACGATGAGCTGGAGCGTTTGCGCCTCTCTGCGACCGCAAACCTTCTCAGCTACGATGATGTTATCGTCGTCGCCTCCGTCTCTGCCAACTACGGTCTCGGTGATCCGGAAGAGTATGAGAAGATGGTGCAGGTTATCGCTATCGGGGATGAAATCAACCAAAAAAAGCTCCTCCTACGCCTCGTTGAGATGGGATACGCCCGTAACGATACCTATTTCGACGGCGGGCACTTTCGGGTCAACGGCGAAGTCGTCGATATTTATCCCCCCTATTGGCAGGATCAAGCAGTGCGGATCGAATTTTTCGGGGATGAAGTGGAGCGTCTGACATTTTTTGAACCCCTCAGCAATACCATGACCGAAAAACAAGAGACGGTCACGATTTATGCTACCAGCCAGTTTGCCGTCGGTCAAGAGAAACTATCCCGCGCGATCAAGCGGATTGAGGATGAGCTAGGAGAACGCCTTAATGAATTAGACAAACAAGGAAAGATTGTCGAAGCACAACGCCTCAAACAGCGATGTGAATTTGACCTCGAAATGTTGCAAGCAACGGGTATGTGTAAGGGGGTCGAAAACTACTCCCGCCACCTCACCGATAAACTCCCTGGGGAAGCTCCGTATACCCTGCTCGATTATTTCACCCTCCATCACGATAAATTTCTCATCATCGTCGATGAGAGCCATGTGAGTCTTCCACAGTTTCGGGGGATGTTCGCGGGGGATCGAAGCCGTAAAGAGGTACTCGTCGATTACGGATTTCGTCTGCCGAGCGCCCTCGATAACCGTCCGCTCATGATCGATGAGTTTATGAACAAAGCACCTCACTATATGTTCGTCTCCGCTACCCCTGCCGCGCAAGAGATCGACATCAGTACTACCATCGCCCATCAGATCATCCGACCTACTGGGCTACTCGATCCGATCATTACGATCAAACCGAGTGAAAATCAGGTTGAAGATCTGCACGATGAGATCAAAAAAACAGTCTCACTTGGGGATCGTGTCCTCGTCACCGTACTCACCAAAAAAATGGCGGAAGCTCTCACGAAATACCTCGCCGATTTTGGGATCAAAGTGCAATATATGCACTCCGAGATCGACGCTATCGAGCGTAATCAGATCATACGGGGATTGCGTGTCGGTGATTTCGACGTCCTCATCGGGATCAATCTCCTGCGTGAGGGGCTTGACCTTCCCGAAGTGAGTCTCGTAGCGATTTTAGATGCCGACAAAGAGGGATTTCTCCGCTCTGAAACCGCCCTCGTTCAAACCATCGGGCGTGCCGCTAGGAATGAACACGGACGGGTTATTTTGTACGCGCAAAAGATTACCGGATCGATGGAACGCGCTATTGCCAAAACGACGGCACGACGGGAAATCCAAGAGGCATTTAACACCGAGCACGGAATTACCCCAACCACCACCAAACGCTCGCTTGATGAGAATCTCAAACTCGAAGATGTAGGTGATTTATATAACCGATCTAAAAAAGCGAAAACCCTCCCTGCGGCAGAGCGGAAAAAACTGATCGAAGAGCTGAACCTCAAAATGAGAGAAGCCGCCAAAAAACTCGAATTCGAAGAAGCGGCACGGCTGCGTGATGAAATAGCAAAAATAAGGAAATTATGATTTATGGATGACATGCTCAACAACCTCTCGACGTACGGCTATATTGTGCTCTTTCTCTACTCTCTGGGAGGGGGATTTGTTGCCCTTTTAGGTGCAGGAGTTCTCAGTTTCATGGGAAAAATGGATCTCTCCCTCTCCATCGCTATCGCATTCGCCGCGAACTTTATCGGGGATTCTCTCCTCTTTTACATGTCTCGTTACCATAAACGGGAAATGATGGATCATTTCAAAAAACACCGTCGTAAACTCGCGTTTTCTCATCTCCTCCTCAAACGAAACGGTTCATGGATCATTGTCGTTAAAAAATTTATCTACGGACTTAAAACACTCGTTACCCTTGCCATCGGTCTAACGAAATATGATTTTTGGAAATTCAGTGCTTATAATGCACTCGGTGCGGCGATCTGGGCGGTTGTTGTCGGAGGGGGAAGTTATATTTTCGGCGGTGCTTTGATCAAAACGTATGAGATTGTAGCCGATAAGCCTTATCTTGCTCCGCTTATGCTTGTTATCATCGGTGGGATTACTTGGTTTTATATCTCATCCGCCACGAAGAAAAAAGGTTAAAACACCAATTTCTCGTCCGTTTTTGGTCCCTCTTGAGCAGTTGCATCCGGTGCCGTAGAGGTATCGGTAAACGATTCCGTAGCATTGCTATCGCCACGTGATCCCACATAGACTCCGGCAGGGACATCAAAATAACGTTTCGTATTCGGATAAATACGTAACATATCTTCATAGTAATAGCGGAAAACCGGAGCGGCGGCACGCCCCCCTGTTTCACTTCGGCGCATTGGGGTGTTATTATCATGTCCGAACCATACGACTGTCTCTACACTCGGAGAATAACCAGCAAACCACGCATCAACATTGTTGTTGGTCGTTCCCGTTTTTCCGGCAATCTCGATCCCTCCGA
>NZ_JAFLKV010000086.1:4296-6703 GCF_019163035.1 Sulfuricurvum sp. | reverse complement strand
GCATTGATCGTCCCGACAATAGCGGGGACACCGATTTCACGTGCGACGATGGCGGCATGACACGTCCGGCCTCCGCGGTTGGTGATGACGGCGGAGGCTTTTTTCATGATCGGTTCCCAATCGGGATCGGTGATGTCGGCGACGAGAACATCTCCGGCGTTAAAGCGTTCCCCCTCGGCGGGAGAGTGGATGATCTTGACACACCCTGAGCCTATTTTCTCCCCGATCGCTTTGCCGCTGAGGAGTATTTTCGCACTCACTTCCCCTTTGTAGCGGTATTGCTCTAACGTGGTATCGCTGAGTTTTTGGCTTTGCACCGTCTCAGGACGCGCTTGAACGATGAACAGCTCCCCCGTAAGACCGTCTTTCGCCCATTCGATGTCCATCGGACGATATTCACCCGCATTGGCCGTGTAATGCTCTTCTATGATCAATGCATAACGGGCCAACGTCGCAACTTCTTTATCACTGATCGAAAATGTCTCTTGAAGCTCTTTGGGGGTGGAAAGATTCATCGTATGATGACGTTCATCATAGGTCATAGTAAGGGCTTTAGAGCCGAGCTGACGTTTGAGGATGGATACTTTGTTCTCTTTGAGGGTCGGTTTAAAAACGTAGAATTCATCGGGATTGACCCGACCGCCTACGATATTCTCTCCCAACCCCCAAATGGAGTTGATGAGGATGAGATTTTCCGAGCCGTTTTCGGTATCGATGGTAAACATGATACCGCTGCTCGCCTTGTCGCTGCGAACCATTTTCTGCACCCCAACTGAGAGTGCAACAGCAAAATGGTCATACCCGCGACTATTGCGATAACTGATCGCACGGTCGGTAAAAAGGGAAGCAAAGCACCGCTTGACATGCTCGATGAGCATCGTCTCACCGCGCACGTTCAGGTAACTCTCCTGCTGACCTGCAAAACTCGCATCGGGCAAATCTTCCGCCGTTGCGGAGGAACGTACCGCGACATCGACCGATGGCGTGCCGTATACCTTTTCCATAACACGGTAGCTTTGGGCTATTTCACGCTTCAGTGCTTCGGGCATCTCACCGGTGAGGATCAGAGATCGGATCGAATCCCCGCATCGGTTAAGCGCTTCGATATTGGTGAGATCAACCCCCTCAAAAAAGGATCGGATCGGAGCTTCAAAATCATTATGGGAAATAAAAAGACGATACCCCTCCGCCGTAACGGCAAACCCTTCGGGAACTTTTACCCCGAGCGATTTGAGCGAGCCTATCATCTCCCCCAACGAGGCGTTCTTGCCTCCGACTAAAGGAATATCTTCTAATCTTAACGAATCCAGAGTGCGAATATAGTTCATATTTTCCCCTTTTCTCATCTTGCTAAGAATAGGATACCATAGTTCAATAATTTTTAGATGTAGTCAGTAGCGAATACAGTGCAATAATTTTGCACTGCATGAAATATATTACGCGGTTGCGAGAGTTGTTGAGGCGCTTGATGCAGTATTAGTGCTATACGCTTCCATAATCCGTTGCAAAAGAGCCGTCTGCATTTTTGACAATGATGTCGCCTCTTCTGAGGTGCTTTGAGCAGACGATTCCGATGGTAAATCTAATGACTCCGGTTTAGGACGATGATGACCGTGAGCCTGTTTGCTTTGCGATTGTTGAAGTGCTTTCATCAACTCATCCGCACTGATAGCACCGTTATTATTGCTATCAACACTCCCGAATACTGAACTGGCATCATTGTAACTTTTACCCGTTTTATCAGCTAAAGTTTGTGCTGCTTGCGAAAATTCCGCTTTATCTATGGTACCGCTTTTGTCAGTATCCAATGTAGTCATCAAGGTATCAGCTGCTTGCTGTAGCATCGATGTGTAATCGGTAGATACACTTTGACCTTGGACACTCCCTTTATCGTAAGACTGTGATGAAGCTGCCCAAGAAGTTCCGCCGTTAATTGTCATGGTATCTCCTTTGAAAATAAAACACATATGGGAATTCTCAAAACCTTACAAGATCCGTCTTACAGCTTTTAGCGCTTCGAATATGCTTTAGAGTACAAGCAAAAATCATACCGAAAGAATGTTCTGATAAGCTTCTTAGCGTTACCATACGATATTGAAATACTTTGATCGGATAACGCCTATGCACACGATTCTCCTCACGACGCTAAATGCCCGCTACGCCCACACTGCATTAGGGCTTCGGTATCTTTATGCCAATATGGGTGAGCTGCAACCGATGACGAGGATCGTCGAATTTACGATGAATGAGCAGATTCAGAGTATTGCCGAAGAGTTATTAAAATACTCCCCTCGTATTATCGGGATCGGTGTCTATATTTGGAACGCGTCACAGTGCTCGGAACTGATCCAAACCCTCAAAAAAGTCTCTCCGCAAACCGTTATCGTCCTCGGCGGTCCCGAAGCGG
>NZ_JAFLKV010000086.1:0-4196 GCF_019163035.1 Sulfuricurvum sp. | reverse complement strand
ACCCTCAAAAAAGTCTCTCCGCAAACCGTTATCGTCCTCGGCGGTCCCGAAGCGGCTCATCTACCGCATCGCGTCGATCTCTCAAAAGCCGATTACATCATCAGCGGCGAGGGGGAAGTGGCGTTTTATGAGTTGTGTAAAAATATCCTTTCCAATAATCTCCCAAATGAGCGTTTTATCAAAGCCCCTCTCCCCGATCTAAAATCGATCCATCTCCCCTACAGTGCCTACAATGACGAAGACGTAGCCCACCGTTATATCTACGTCGAAGCTTCACGCGGTTGTCCGTTCGAGTGTGAGTTCTGCCTCTCCTCGATCGATGAAAAGGTGCGCAATTTCCCACTTGATGAGCTTCTCGAAGAGTTTGAAATACTTTGGCAGCGTGGTGCGAGGAGTTTCAAATTTATCGACCGCACTTTTAATCTGAACATGACATTCGCCAACCGAATATTGGATTTTTTCCTCTCCAAAGAGCCACCTTATTTTGCCCATTTTGAAGTGATCCCAGACCACTTCCCCGAAGTGCTGAAAGAGAAGATCAAACGATTTCCCGCCGGATCGCTACAGCTGGAGATCGGTATCCAGACCCTAGACCCTCTCATCGCAAAAGGGATCAACCGACCGCTAAAGGTAGAAAAAATTTATGATAATCTCCGCTTTTTAGAAAATGAAACTTCGGCACATATGCACCTCGATCTCATCGTTGGACTTCCGGGGGAAAGTATCGAAAGGTTCGGTCGCAATCTCGACACCCTCGTTTCCCTCACCCACAGCGAAATACAGATCGGTATCCTCAAAAACCTCTCAGGAACGACCCTCTCACGCCATGACAAAGAGCATGGGATGATCTACAGCGACATACCGCCATATGACATCCTCCAAAACAACTTTCTCAGTTTTGAGCAAATACAAAAAATGAAACGGTTTGCACGGTTTTGGGATATTTTTTACAACAGCGGAAGTTTCACAAAAACCGTACCGTTGATATGGGCTGAAGAGAGTGTATTCAATGGGTTCTACACCTTTAGCGAGTGGATCTATATCCAAACCCTCTCGACATGGAAAATATCCTTAGAACGACAAATTGCGCTTATCCATGCCTATCTATGTCAACATCACGATAAAGAGAAGGTAGAAGCGGCTTTAATAGAAGATTTGGCAACACGACCGGAGAAAACAATCCCATTTTTCTTACGACAATCAACGATAGAAAAGAATACAAAAGAAGCTAAAGCGGTTACACCGAAACGGCAAGCGGCACGAAGTTAAATCATTAGAATAATAGCAGAGTGAACTCGAAAGAGTTCACACCACATAAAATAATTAAAAGCTGTACTCGAAAAAGCCTTAATATGGATTTACAACTATTTTTTCACCTTGTAACTCAGAGTTATTCAAACATTTATCATTAGGACAAGAAAGTACAACATCCGTTCGTCGATTTTCTGCACGTCCTGCAAGAGAATCATTTGTAGCAACAGGCATTTTTTCACCTTTTTCGCTAATAATTATACGTTTAGAATCTACACCGAATCCAGTCAGTAAAGCCTGAATTTTTTTCGAACGGTTATCCGCAAGTTTTTCATTATACTTATCAGATGCGCTACTATCCGTATGACCAACAAGTTTTATTTCACATGCGGGATTATCATTCAAAAATTTTGCAAATTTTTCAATTTTTTTGACCCCATTTTTATCAACTGCATATGAGTTTAATCTAAAGTTAACATGCAAAGATGGTAATTGATTAGGTTGTTTCTCTTTTACATTAGAAGGAGCATCTATAGGTGCCGATTTAGTTTCTATAAGAGATTGGCTATTTTCAATTTTTTGTACAGCTATAGCCACCGTAGGTTTAACGTCAGAGTTCACATTTGAAATGTTTTCAGTGCGGGAAGGGCAAGTTTTTTGAGATTGCCCAAATGCATACGATACTCCGGCGGTAATTACCGGTAAATGTTCCCATTGAAAGTTATTAAACTTCAACATTTGAATCGCTTCAACTTTTGCAGCAACTTGATTCGTTAATTGAAATTTCACCCCAACCCCAGCATCTCCGAATAGACCGTTGTGATTGTCCACTGCCGGGTTCGACAAATATTCATATCCAATACCTGCTTTGACAAACGGTTTTATCTTATTGCTAAGGTTTTTGACATCCTTGATTTCATACACACCGTTTAAGCCTGTTTGATAAATGCTTGTGCCGCCATTATTTTGCAGGTTACTAATTACAAATGTAGGGTAAGTAGTATGAGTATTTGTATCATAATAATTATACAGCGTCGTAGATGTACCGGTTGTTTTATAGTCCGTATGCCCATAATATAGGAAAAACTCAGGGGTGATCATGGAATCAAGACATTTTTTGTATTGATATTCAAAACCTACCAAATTATAATTATTCATATGCTCCGCGCTGTCACGGTATGCATGACCGATAACAGGTGTAATCTCATGTTCATATTTTTCTTCAACTGCAAAAAGCGAAGCCGCCAGCAATGCCGATAAGAGTATTTTATTCATTCATCTTCCTTTGTTTCTTAGCATATTCATTCGGTATCGACTTTAATAGAAAGTCCTGCCATCTAGCAGACGATTAGACCGACAAAAATTTATGAATAATAAACGATTACTGTTGCAATCGTGTTGCAAATGATTGAAAGGTAGGAGAAATTAAAATCAATTTGATAATAAAAGATACACAGGAGACTCGAAATAGTTAAGATTTATTGAGTTACGGTGACAGCTTTAATATTGAAAGTGCCTGAGGGTGACGAATCCTCAGGCGAAAAGCTTAACATAAGAAGAATGTGTTTAGGGCCCGAAGGCCCTGAAAAAAATATCTCTAGGATATTAGAATTTCAAAGAAGCGATAAGACGGATTGATTCAATATCACGCCCACGATAAAAATTTGACTGTCCAGCAGCACCCACAGCAAACTCATCATCATTACTAACATCGGTATAGATAGCTTGAAGAGCAAGAGGTCCTACGTTTCCGCTAACCGATACGTCCCATGCAGAAACATCGTTTCCACTAACATCATAAGCATCGCTTGCATTGCAATAGCTTGTAGCAAGTTTAGCACCCATTACAGAAGTAGATGCACCTACTTTGTATGTTTTTGTACCAGGAGCAGTTACGATACCATCCATATAAATAGAACCGTCCCCTGTATAGATTTTAGTTTTGTCGCCGGTAGCTACGTTAGCAAAACCGAGGGTTCCATCAGCATCCGCTTTTGAGTATGCAGCGTATACGTTTACGCCCGCTACATCAACACCTGCTTTAACTGCCCAGATTTTAGAATCATCCAAATCGGCAGCCGCCCATTTATTCAATCCGCCTTTAGGGTCCAATACCGCATACTGTGCACCGACAGAAACGATATCCATCAATTTTGTCGCATCAGCTTGTACCCAGTATGCGTTTGCAATATCAACAACATTGTAATACCAGCCTTGAACCGCTGTATTCGGGATCGATTTGTTTACAGCCGCCAAAGCGTATGCTCCGTTTGAACCGAATGTATTGAAATTTTCCATATCAACCGTTCTACCCGTACTACCTGTAAGGGTATTAACGTTCAACGTCACTCCGTTTGCTGCAGCAAGAGGGTCATTGAAACCGTTGTGTTTACCTACCCATGCTCCGATCAACGTGGTATCAGGAAGGTCGTTGTTCAATACTACGGCACCTTCAAACGTATTTTTAACAATATTCCATTTTTCAGTAAATGCTAATGGAGTATCAAGTTCCATACGCCCAGCTTTAACTGTTGTTTTGCCAATTGTAGTTGCTAACCACATTTGGCTAACCGTCGATGAATCTGCTGCACGTGTTGCACCGCCCGGAGCCATAGTATCTTGAACAAGATTGTTTTCAAGACCTAGAGTTGTAAACGCTTGCATCTCAACACCGGCACTTACATTTTGAACTAAATCAGCAGTCATTCCTACAGCAAGCGAAGCACCACCGGCAGCACCACCACCATACGGTGCACCAGCAAGCCCTTGAAGCAATTTACCTTTTGTAAATAAACCGGTATCATAATTACCACTCGCTTTTTCAGCTGCCGACATCTCTACGTCAGATGTTTGGTAGATAAATCTAGCTTCCCCGTTTACTTTCATGTTGTCAATCGCGAACGCACTTGTTCCCAAAGCCATTACAGCGACTAAACTAAGTTTTC
>NZ_JAFLKV010000137.1 GCF_019163035.1 Sulfuricurvum sp. | reverse complement strand
ATATATTCTCACAACAGCATTCTCAAAAACTTTAGAGGCTAAATTATCATTTTTTACTATATTAATTTTTACGATAAGAGATAAATTTCTGAATTGTAGAGGGGATGTTATTGAGATCAATCACATCTTTAATAGCTCCCGCTTCAATTGCTTTAGCAGGCATACCATATACAACACAACGTTTTTGACTCTGTGCAACAGTATAAGCACCAGCATTAAACATCTCTTTCATACCGATCGATCCATCATCACCCATACCAGTCAGCATGATGCCCATGGCATTCGATCCTGAAGCATTATGAACACTTCGCAATAAGATATCAACACTCGGTTTATGGCGGCTGATTCGAGGACCATCAAGCAGTTTAATAAAATATTTTCCTTGTCGATTTTCAAGCAACATATGACGATTCCCAGGAGCAATATAAACAGATGATTCTTCTACCGCTTGTCCGTCTTGTGCTTCATAAACACTAAGCGAACTGATACGATCAAGTCGTTCGGCAAAACTTCCCGAGAATCCGAATGGAATATGAAGGGTAATCAAAATGGGAGGAAGAGGAGGAGTTAGATTGGAAAAAATTTCCATCAACGTTTCAACTCCGCCGGTAGAAGCCCCTATCGCTATTACTTTCGGTCCTTGCATCAAAGGAGCTTTAAACGCTAAAAGCTGGTCTGGATGGTTTTTGACTGTCTCTATTTCAATAACTGCATTTTTCGGTCTTCGTTTGGATTGGTAACGATCGATCAAAAACGTTAGTCGCAGAAGAGTATCTTCAACACGTTTGAAAAATGACTCATCACTTTCTCCGATCCCTTTCTTGGCAATAAATCCTACTGCTCCATCATCAAATACTTCCTGATGCCGTGAAGCATCAGTCGAAATAACGACTGCAGGCATAGGATGCAAACGCATCAAATTACGTAAAAATGCAACTCCGTCCATTTTTGGCATATTGATATCTACAGTAACCATATCCGGTTCATGTTGCTTAATTAAATCGCGCGCTTCAAAAGCATCCGATGCTGTTGCTACAACTTCAAAATCTTCTAGCCGTGAAATGGTATCGGAGAGGATACGCTGCATTAATGGCGAATCGTCAATCACTATAACTCTATACATTTTGTACCTCTAAAAAAGTGTAATGCCGTTATCAACAGGAGCCGTTTCAGTTTTATCAACCATTTTAGCCAAAGCGCGATCGCTTTGAGCGAGCCGTTCTTCCATCGAACGGTTGGCAACCGTTTTGGATATCGTTTTAAATCCGTTGTCAAGCATGACAACGCGACCATTAGTTCCTAATACGTTCTCAGCCGTAATGCGGATACCTTCAGAACGGCAAAAACTTCGTGCAAAAATGACATTACGTTCACCAATATTATCACTAAGGTCATGGAGGATATTGGCACCCCCACAAATTTTAGCGGTGATATTCTCTTTACGACAGCCAAGTTTATACATCTCATTGAGCATTGTTTCCATCGCATAAAGACCAAATCGGCACGATTCTCCCTGAGCACATGAAGTAGGAAGGAGAAAATGATTCATCCCCTTGAGCCGAGAATGACTATCATAGAGCATAACTGCAACACACGACCCTAATAATGTAGTGATCGGCATATCATCTTCATCATAGGTAATTGCAAACTCTCCACCAATAATTCCAAGAGTTTGACGATTTTGGATATACTTTATCGCATCAGGACGCGACAGTTTTACAATTTTTGAGTCTACTGTACCTTTTATAATTCTCATCAAAACTCTTTTACTTTTACAAAAATATTTTGTCCGTATCGCTCTACATAAGGAGTTAATTCAAGCGGACTTTCGGAATGTCCTAGATAAAGTGTTCCACCTAATTTAAGCGTTCGAAAAAGCTTTTTTAAAATTACATTTTGATCGGCTTGACTGAAATAAATAAGAACATTACGACAGAAAACAACATCAAATTCTTCCGGTTTAAAGGGATAATTTTCCGCCATTAAATTATGCTGATTAAATCGTACTCTCCGTGCAAGAGTCTCTTTTGCTTTGATTAAATAATCTCCCTCACGACTTGGGTGCGGTCGACGTTTGAAAAAAGTAGCCGGTTTGATCCAATCCGGAAAATCATCCGCATTTTTATTCCATTCATAGACGCCGTTAGTAGCATGTTTGAGGACGTCCAAATCGATGTCCGTTGCCAAAAGCGAATAGTTAAGCATTGGGCTTCCATACTCTTCTTTAGCTTGTTCCATTGTCATTAAAATAGAGTAAGGTTCTTCTCCGGTAGAAGCAGCAGAACAGTAAATTTTAAACTCACCGCCTTTTGCAATTGCTTCTTGAAAAACACGGTTTTTTAGATCATCAAAGTGAAATTCTTCACGAAAAAAGTTTGTTTTATTGGTGGTAAATGAGCTAACGAACGTTTCGACGTGATTCCCGCGTTCCACGGCATTTAGGATTGCATCGATATCATCATGACCAACATCCCGTTTAAGCTTATCCAAACGGTTTGCAATCATTACATCTTTGTTAGATCCTAACGTAATTCCGCTATGCTTATACGTTAGTGCTCGCGCACGCTCAAGCTGATGCGCTGAGTACATTCGATGGTCCAGAACTTTGTCGTGAGAGGCGTTGCATTTCATCTTTATCAAGAATACGGTCTATATCGAGAATAACGATCATTTTATCCTCTTTTTTAAACAATCCTTTGAGATATTCAGGAGCGATTGAGGTACCCATGTCCGGAGCTGGATAGAGGCGATCAAGTTCAACATTTTCCATGTCAGAAACTTCATCAACTACCAGACCGATCATACGCATATCTTGTGTTTTTACCGCGATAACAATGGTTCTATTCGTATAAATCGGATCTTCATTCGTATTAAAACGGACACGAAGATCGATAATAGGAGCAACTTCACCGCGCAAGTTAATGACCCCTTTAACCCAACGGCTTGCGTCAGGGATAGGAGTGACAACGGGATAAGTTAGAATTTCTCTAACCTTACTAATCTGAATACCGTAGGTTTCATCACCGAGTTTAAACGTAAGCATTTGGTTACTTTCCATGACTGACATGAGGTGCTCCTAATAATTTTTTTCTAAAATGTTCATAGTGTCGATGATCAGGCCGATGCTTCCATCACCCCGAACAGTTGCACCGCCGATTCCCTGAGCATTACGGAAATTCTTATCCAGCGGTTTGATAACAAATTGCTGCTGATTCATGAATTCATCCACGAAAACAGCTATTTTTTGGGTTGCTGATCGGACTACGATTAACAATCCATCTGAAAGTTTTTCATGTTCAGGCTCAACATTAAAAATCGAATGAAGCCGTACGATAGGGATAAACTCATTTCGTAACATCAGCATTTCAGATTCTTTATCACCGATATGTTTAATCATATCTTCGCTCGGATTGAGCGATTCGATAATAGCCGAAAGAGGAAGAATAAACTGCTCTTTTCCGACACGAATATTTAACCCGTCCAAAATAGCAAGTGTCAAAGGAAGCGCAATGGTAAAGGTTGTACCGTAGCCCTCTTCCGTATCAACTTTAACTACTCCGCCGAGTTTTTTAATATTGGACATCACGACATCCATCCCAACACCGCGACCGGAGATATCGGTTACCGCATCGGCCGTAGAGAGACCCGGAGCAAAAATGAGCATTGCTTTTTCTTCCATGCTCATTGAAGCGGCTTGATGCTCATCAATTACACCGTTTTCGACCGCTTTAGCGGTTACTTTTGCAACATTTATCCCGCCGCCGTCATCTTGGAGCTTGATAATCATTTGCCCGTTAGCCTGCTCTGCAACCATCATAAGGGTTCCAGATTCAGGTTTTCCTAGTGCACGACGACGTTCAGGTGATTCGATTCCATGATCAAGACCATTTCGAACAATGTGCATGAGAGGATCAGTAAGCCCCTCAATCATTGCTTTATCGATTTCTACCGTCTCACCTGAATAACGAAAATCGATCTTTTTATTAAGTTTTTTTGCCGTATCACGAATAACTTTCGGAAACTTTGAAAAAACCGTTTCCATCGGAACCATACGAACACTCATGACCGATTCTTGTAGCTCACGAATGTGGCGATCGATTAAGTCCAGACGTTCAGAGAGGTCCGCTTTTATCTTTTGATCTTCCAACATAACGGTAAACTGCGTAAGCATCGAATGCGCAATAACAAGTTCACCGATATTGTTCATCAATCCATCAATTTTAGAAAGATCAACCCGAATTGAATTTGAACTGCTATCGGCTTTAAACTTTTTCGGTTCGGTTGCCGCAACACTTTTCACCTCTTCTTTTGCCGCAGAAACTTTTGTTTCCAAAACTGGTGCAAATGGTGTTTTAGGAACTTCCATTTCATCAAAAAATCCGAAATCATCATCCTCAGAGACTACCAACTCAGGTTTCACCGACAACGGCATAGGTTCATCATCAAAAAATCCGAATTCATCGCTGTCTGAAACTTGTAACGGAACATCCGTTTGGGATACTATAGGTTCATCGAAAAATCCAAACTCATCCTCACCGCCAACAGGTATAAAAGATTCGTCTTCAAACATTCCGAATTGATCATCCTGACTTGTCGTTAGGAGGTTTAATACCGTACTTACTCCGCCGATCGGACCGTAACAAAGTTCGTCATCCTGTGGCAAAAGAAGCCCATATTCATCCGTAGGTTCTTCGTTAGCTATCATTAGAGAAATTTCTTCAGCATCTTCACCAAACGCACTGATTTTAGAAAGCAATGCTGTTTTCGTCTCTTGAAAGTAATCATCACTTAATTCTTCTGCAAGCTCAAGTTCCAAAATTTGTTTAAGAGCATCGATCCCTTCGATCAAAATCTCAGCCATACTCTCTTCAAAAGTGAGTTCTCCGTTACGAAGACGATCCATAAAAAACTCTAACTCATGAGCCAATGCCGCAAATTGAGAAAGTTCTACCGATGCAGAGTTCCCTTTAAGCGTATGAACGGAACGGAACAATGAATTTACAGTTTCATTATCCATGTCACCGCACTCTTCAGCTTCGAGCAATAATGTGTCAATGGTCTCAAAAAGCTCTTCAGCTTCCTCGAGAAACATTTGACGATACTTGTTAATATCAAAAACTGCCATGGGTATCCTTATCGGCTTAGGACGATTCCCACCGCCTTAAGAAGCTGTTCCGGTACGAATGGTTTAACGATCCAGCCTGTCGCACCGACCGCTTTCCCTTTTGCTTTCATTTCGTCATTTTTCTCTGTTGTCAGAGTTAAAATAGGCGTTTTAGCATACGTTGGAAGCTTGCGCAATTCCGTAATGAGTTCAAAACCGTTCATATTCGGCATATTGATATCAGAAATGATCAAATCAAACACTGCTGATTTTGCTTTAACCAGACCATCAGCTCCATCAACCGCTTCCGTAACATCAGGGTATCCACCCTCATTAAGAGCGTATTTGACCATATCACGCAACATATTTGAATCGTCTACAATTAGAATTTTTGACATTTTTTTCTCCGTTTGGTATTAAAATAGTGTAAAATCGTCGATATCGGCTTGCTCAGGTTTACACCCTTGCATTGCGTTATCTTCACCCATCGCGTAATCGCGCTGCTCTTGAATAGTATAAAATGGGACTAGTCTCGCTTTATACTCGACTTCCTGTGCTAGTGGAACATCATATCCGCTGTCATTCATACGTGCGATATCATCATCCATAATCGTACTGATTCCATCGATCATTTGCGTTATACGGTCTTCACATTGTAAAACCATGATAAATCCGAACATCGCTTTGATGACTTCGTCGGTTCGAGTCAAAATCGAACTCGTCATATTCCATGATCCTTCGAGGTCTTCGAATTTTTCAGGAACGATTTGTTCTTTAAAACGGGTTAACTGTTCAAGTGCGATAGCTGCATCTTTATGGATACCGCGCATCTCTTCGACACGATCTTCGAAAATCGTTTCGATCTCTTTTGTGCTTTCACGCATACTTTGTTTAATCCATCCAAGATTCTTATGATGAACCGATGTATCGACACTGAAGCGATACATTAAATCTTTCAGAACACGAGTTCTGTTCCGCTGATCGATATGACTTTGATACGCTTCGAGCATTTCAGGGAGACGCTCTAAACGTTTACGACTAATCCATGCACTAAATGTATTTGGTACAAGGTGTCGCTCATGATCGGGATCATTTAACGCAACGATAAAAAAAGTATCTTGCGGATTGACGAGAGCTCCAGCATACTCAACATGCTCAAGACCGCAGATGATCACATCACATCCGCTCTCTTCAGCACTGATCAGGGTAAATCCTGAATCTTCCAATGATGGAAATCCGGGTTCGTCTTCTAACAAATTCCAGAGAGTTCTCATTCACATTCCTTTTAAATTCGATTGTAAGTATCACCTAATAGTGTTGCAAGTTTGTGGCAATTCAAAAGAATTTTGCCAAAAATCAAACAAAAATTTTTGATTTTGCTTTATCCCGCCCAAAGACGGGGGAAAAGAGATGAGAGATTAGAAGTTTTCCCAAACATCATCGTCATGGCTTTTAGCCGATGATTTAATCGGAGCATGTGAAACGACACTGCGTGAAACTGTTTTATGCACAGGTCTTGCCGTATGAACGTGTGTTTGAATCTCGTTTTTACCAACGAAGTTTTTGCTAGAGGCATCGGTAACCATCGCTTGTGCTTTTTC
>NZ_JAFLKV010000073.1 GCF_019163035.1 Sulfuricurvum sp. | reverse complement strand
GTTTATCCGCCGCTGTCCCCTCTTGGAAATAACGATCTGTTGAGCCTTTGGTCATTGCTCCTATTGAGCCCATACCGCGATACGATTTATACTGACGTCCTTGGTACATGATTGTGTCGCCTGGGGACTCTTCAGTACCTGCGAGGAGAGATCCTGCCATAATAACACTCGCACCAACGGCTAACGCTTTAGCGATGTCACCTGAATAACGGATACCACCATCAGCGATGATCGGTACTCCGTATTTCCGTCCCACAGCCGCACACTCATCGATAGCCGAGATTTGAGGAACACCCACACCCGCTACGATACGAGTTGTACAGATCGATCCCGGTCCGATACCTACTTTGACACCATCAGCACCCGCTTCGATAAGCGCAAGAGTTGCTTCGCCCGTCGCAACGTTTCCGGCGATGATGTCAACAACCAACTCTTTTTTGATCGCTTTTACGGTGTCTAAAATCCCTTTGGAGTGACCATGTGCCGAATCCAAAACCAATACATCAACACCCGCATCCACAAGAGCGCGTGCACGATCCATTTGACCGACACCGATTGCGGCACCGACACGAAGACGACCGAAATCATCTTTGTTAGCATGAGGGTATTCGATCCGTTTTTTAATATCTTTGATCGTAACCAACCCTTTGAGCAAGCCATTATCATCGATGATCGGAAGTTTTTCGATTTTATTAACATGCATCATTTGCTCTGCATCCGCCAACGTGATCCCCGCTTTTGCGGTAATAAGCGGCATTGGAGTCATTGCATCAATCGCCAGTTTAGACAAATCTTTTTCAAAACGCATATCACGGTTGGTCAAAATACCGAGCAGTTTATTATGCTCATCGACAACAGGGACACCGGAGATTTTGAACTCGTTCATCAATGCTTCAGCATCTTCGAGTGTCGCATCAGGATGGACATAAATCGGATCGATGATGATACCACTCTCTGATTTTTTAACTTTTTTAATCTGTTTGACTTGGGTTTCGATATCCATATTTTTATGGATAATTCCGATCCCGCCCAAATGTGCCATAGCAATCGCCGCACGGTATTCCGTAACGGTATCCATCGCCGCAGAGACCATCGGAATGTTGAGGGGGATATTACGAGTCAACATGGTTTTTAAACTCACCTCTTTCGGAAGAACCTCAGAGTATTTAGGGATAAGTAATACATCTTCAAAAGTGAGGGCGCGTTTACGAATATTCATGATAATTGTCCTTTGAGTTGAGTTTCGAGGCTAAGAGCCCCGTTAAAGAGTATTTGCTCTGCATACGGAGCGGCAATGAGTTGAAGACCGACAGGCATACCGTTTGTCGCGGTATCAACGGGAATCGAAATCGCCGGAAGACCTGCGAGATTGACCGAAATGGTGTAAATATCACTCAAGTACATCTCAAGCGGATCACTAAGAGCACCGAACTCATACGCCGTGCGAGGAGCTACCGGAGTTAAAATAAGATCAACTTCTTCGAAAATCTTATTATACTCCTCTTGGATCAATGAACGTACTTTTTGGGCTTTGACATAATAGGCATCGTAATAACCCGATGATAAAACGAAGTTTCCGAGCATAATACGGCGTTGTACTTCGGCTCCGAAACCTTGCGAGCGGGTTTGTAAAAAAGTATCTTTTAGGTTATCCCCCTCGACTCGGTTACCGTAGCGGATACCGTCATAACGGGCAAGGTTGGTCGTCGCTTCCGCCGTCGCCGTAATGTAATACGCTGAGATATCGTATTTCGGATCCATCAGGCTTTTTTCGACGATGGTATGACCCGCGTTTTTCAGCGCTTCGACCACTTTGGCATAGGCGTTACGGATATCCTCGGAGGCATCTTTGACATACTCAGGGACGATAGCGATTTTGAGTTTCACATTGCTATCGAGCTTATCGCTAACCGTGCCGTCATTTCGATCCGCGCTTGTAGAATCTTTCGGATCATACCCTTGGATAATATCATAAAGAATCGCCGCATCTTCGACGTTTTGAGTCATCGGTCCGATTTGATCGAGTGAACTCGCATACGCACCCAATCCGTAACGGCTAACACGCCCATAGGTCGGTTTCATCCCGACGATTCCGCAAAATGCTGCCGGTTGACGAATTGATCCGCCTGTATCGCTACCCAATGCCGCAACCGCAAGCCCTGCTGCTACCGCTGCTGCCGAACCGCCCGAGCTTCCACCCGGAACACAGTTATGATTGAGAGGATTGAAAGTTTTGCCGTAACAGCTGCTCTCGGTCGTTGAACCCATCGCAAATTCGTCCATATTGGTACGCCCAAACGGTGACATATTCGCGGCAAGGAGCTTTTCAATAACGGTCGCATTGTAGGGAGCAATGTATCCTTTGAGAATATTCGATCCCGACGTTACAGACCATCCAGTGACTTGAATGTTATCTTTGATCGCGATCGGAATCCCCTCACCGACGTTGAGAACATCGATATAGGCATTGAGTTCACTATTGGCGGCAATCTTGGCTTTCAATTCCTCTTTAAGTGAGCTGAGTTCTTCTTTTGAGAGCTTTAACGCCTCTTTAAGTGTGATCATACACTTTCCTTTCTACGTTTTGCATTTCTTACCATCATAATACCCAAAGCGATTACGATGAAAATAACCCCGACCGTTTCGGCGACGAAGCTCAAAGGGACGGGTTGTGTGACATCGATCATTACGCAACTACCTGCGAACAACGCGGACACAATGTCTCTTCATCTTCGCTGTGGTATTTCCAACAACGGGGACATTTAGCTTTGGAAGCGAGGGCAATATTAAATGATTCTCCCTCGATTTCGAACGTTCCTAAAATCTCTTTGAGTTCACATGCACACCATTTAGAAATGACCAAATACTCTTCAATATCCGCTTTTTTCATCGATTTTGCAACCGTTGATGTGGTAGAGATAACAAGCTCAAGCGTATTTTTAATCACCTTCTCTTTCTTCAATCCATCCACGATCTCATTGAATTTTTCACGGATCACTTTCATCGTTGCGTCATCCCAATTACTCTCAACCGCTTCGATTGAGGCATAGGTCACATCGAAAATATCGTTAGCCTCTCCCTTTAAAATTGCAGGAGCATTCTCGAAAATCTCATCGGCGGTATAGGTCAAAATCGGAGCGATCAATCCAAGCATCGATTTGGCGATGATCGCCATTGCGCTTTGCGTCGAACGACGTTCTGCAGAATTAGCGCCGTCACAATACATACGGTCTTTGGTAATATCGATATAAACTCCGCTGAGCTCATTAACGATGAAATAGTTCAGTCCGCTCATCCCGTGAACGAAGTTGTACTCTCCGAACAAACGGTGGGTCTCGTCAAACACCTCTTTGGCTTTGGAGACGATCCATTTATCGATTTCGCCCATTTCACTGTAGGGAACGATAGCGTCCAATCCATCAAGATTCGCCAGCATAATACGGAACGTATTACGCAATTTTCGGTATTGATCCGCCGTTTGTTTGAGGATATTGCCGGAGATTTTCAGATCTCCCTGATAGTCGCTCATCGCTACCCATAGACGCAAAATCTCGGAACCGTACTCTTTGAGAACTGTTTCAGGAGCGACGACGTTCCCCTTGGATTTCGACATCTTCTCACCCTTCTCATCGACGGTGAAACCGTGAGTCAAAAGAGCTTTGTACGGAGCGATATGTTCCACTGCCGTACTCAAAAAGAGTGAACTTTGGAACCATCCACGATGCTGATCGCTTCCTTCGATATACAAATCAGCCGGAAATTCTCCCGCATCGTAGTTACGGGATTTAAGAACCGCATTCCACGTCGAACCGCTATCGAACCAAACGTCGAGAATGTCGGAAACTTTTTCGAGTTCGTCTGCTTTGTACGGGCATCCCGGATAAAGGAGTTCTGCGATACTCATCGAGTACCACGCATCGGTACTGTGCATCTCGAAAATCATCGCGATAAAGTTAAGGACTTTCTCATCCAAAATCACTTCCCCCGTCGCTTTGACACGGAAAAATGCGATAGGAACACCCCAGTCACGCTGACGAGAGATACACCAGTCAGGGCGGTTTTCGACCATTGAACCCAAACGGTTACGTCCGCTCTCCGGATAAAATGCTGTTTTGGCCACTTCCGCTTGAGCGATTTCACGAAGGGTCTTTGTTTCACCCTCAGGGATTCCGTCTACACTGATAAACCACTGCTTCGTCGCACGGTAGATCAACGGCGTGTGACTTCTCCAGCAATGAGGGTAGGAGTGGCGAAATTTAGACACTTTAAGTGCTTTGTTGCCAAGTAATTCGATAATCGGTTCATTGCATTTAAAAATATGTTTACCGACGAACTCTTCAGGATTCGGAAGAAGTTTTTCACGAACTACTGTCAGGTCATAACATCCCGTCTCATCGACCGGCATCACCACTTCGAGATTATAACGAAGACCGATACGGTAGTCATCTTCCCCGTGTCCCGGTGCGGTATGAACACATCCCGAACCGTTCTCCATCAAAACGTGTTCACCCAAGACCAAATGTGAACCACGACCGTTGAGAGGATTGATTGCATAGAGATTTTCGAACTTTTTCGCTTCGATTTTTTGAACAACACTTCCGCTAAACACACCCTCTTCAATCATCGATTCATAACGTTTTTCAGCCACGATGTAACCATCGGATGTTCGGACATAAACCTCATCAGGGTTAAGAGAGATCCCTGTATTGGCAGGCAATGTCCACGGTGTCGTCGTCCAGATCACGATGGCGGCATTCCCCTCGATCCCCGCACGTACTTTTGCCTCATCGCTGAGTTCAAATGCGACATAAATCGAGTAGTCCTCTTTGTCTTCGTATTCGACTTCCGCTTCAGCTAACGCGGTACGCTCTGCCCAACTCCAATAGACCGGTTTTGAACGCTCAATCAACAACCCTTTTTTCGCCACGGCGCAAAGGGTACGATAGATATTCGCTTCAAACTTGGAATCCATCGTCAAATACGGATTATCCCAATCAGCAATAACACCCAGTTTTTTAAACTCTTCGCGCTGGATATCGACAAACTCGGAGGCGTGATCGCGGCACATTTGGCGCACTTCTGCGGTGCTAAGAAGCTCTTTTTTCTGCTTCCCGCCCAGTTTTTTCTCAACCTGTTGCTCGATAGGTAGCCCATGACAATCCCATCCCGGAGTGAAACGAACCGATTTACCGTTGAAATAGTGGTATTTGACAATAATATCTTTAAGCACTTTGTTGAGAGCATGTCCGATATGAGTGTGACCGTTGGCATACGGAGGTCCATCATGCAGCGTAAAGCTTTCGGCACTTTTACGATTGGCTTTCATACGGCCGTAAACGTCATTGGCAATCCACGCACTATAGCGTGTAGGCTCATTTTGAACCAAATTTCCGCGCATCGGAAACTCGGTCTGAGGTAGAAGGAGGGTCTCTTTATAATCCATCTGTTACCTTATAGAAAAAGTGGTGCATTATATCTCTTAGGTGATTAAAATTTGCTGTCACTGTGCTATACTATCCCAATTTTATACTCAGGAAAACCATGAAACGTGATGTTATTTTCGTAGGGAATCGGCTGATTTTAAATGAAGCGTATGAGCGCTATATTCTTCGAAGTATCAAAAACTCTCTCACGTCAATCGACTCCATTAACTATTTCGAGGAATCGGACAAGGGTTTATTTTTACACCTTGAAACACTTTTAAAATATGAATCCAAACTCATTGTTATCACGACAAAGAATACCTTTACGATTGTCGGAAAACTCCTCAGTACCGTCACTGGAGACAATCAAATTTTAAAAGAACAAATGCTTATCCCCTCTCGTGCCTCTATTTTAGAGAACGGCAGTTATCTCCTCACCCATAACAGCTCCGAAATTAATGTTATTTTGGCAACCGAGGGAAAAGCGCTCCCTCCGATCCTCATTGATGACGAATCACGCCTATCGACTATTCATCTCTTTAACGAAGAACTTCTCAGTGCCCAAACGCTTCTCGAACCACTAGCCCAAAATTTCGATGTCAAACTCGAATTCAGCGAACTGGTAGAGGGGTGGCTTAAAATTCGAATTCATACCCGCAAACACGGAAATTTATCCCAATTCATTGCCTCAGCGCGCGGATTAATGCACCATAAAGTGATTGCCGCAACAAACGTTGCCGCATTTATCATCGAAAAACTCAATCTTCACCACAAAAAAATCTCGTTTGCCGAAAGTTGCAGCGGCGGATCACTCGCCCATTTCTTTACCGCCCAAAGTGGTGCTTCCACCGTATTTGATGGTTCGTTAATCACCTATTCCAACACCCTCAAAGCCAACTGGTTAGCCGTTGATGATGCCGCACTCGAACATCACGGTGCCGTAAGTGCCGAAGTGGTACTGGAGATGTCGGAGGGGGCGTTGAATGTCAGTTTTGCCGATTATGCCCTATCCATCAGCGGAATCGCCGGACCGAGCGGAGGGAGCGATACCAAACCGGTCGGAACGGTTTATATCAGCGCACGATCCAAAACGACCGTCCATACCGAACGATTTAATTTCGAAGGTGATCGCAACTATATCCAAGAGCAAAGTGTCCTAATGGCTGTTAAAATGCTCCTTAATATTGACCGTGACCTGTTTTTTAGTTAATTAATCATTCTTCCTTGACAAAACAACATCTTTCCCCTATAATTTCGCCCTCACAATCGTGCTTGTTTCGATTGATTAAAGAGGTCCCGTTAGCTCAGCTGGTAGAGCATTTCACTTTTAATGAAGGGGTCGATGGTTCGAATCCATCACGGGACACCAT
>NZ_JAFLKV010000101.1 GCF_019163035.1 Sulfuricurvum sp. | reverse complement strand
ATCCTTGTCCGTAATTTAAGCCATACGCGCAAAGGAATCCGATGTCGCTCAAAGTTGTCCTCTCTCATAAAACTCATTATGCTTTTGATAAACCTATCAATCTCTCCCCCCATGTGATTCGCCTTCGTCCTGCACCGCATAGTCGTACCCCTATCGAGGCGTATTCCCTTAACATTAAACCTGATGATCATTTTATCAACTGGCAGCAAGATCCGTTCGGGAATTATCTCGCACGGATCGTTTTCCCCGAAAAAACAACGGAACTCTCTATCGATGTCGAGGCTCTAGCGGAGTTAGTGAGTATCAACCCTTTTGATTTTTTCATCGAAGAGTATGCGTCCAATTTTCCGTTTAAATATAAAAAAGAGCTCAAAAAAGAGCTTTCACCTTATCTGGAGATAGCCGAAGAGGGAAAAAAGCTCAAAAAGTTTCTTAAAACCCTCGATTTAACGCCTCGTCCGATGAATGATTTTCTTGTAGAACTAAATATGGCGGTTCATAAGTATCTCAATTACTCGATACGGATGGAGCCGGGTGTACAGACGTGCGAAGTGACATTGGGAACCAAACTCGGATCATGCCGCGATTTCGCGTGGTTGTTCGTTCAAGTACTTCGTCATTTGGGATTTGCGGCGCGCTTTGTATCAGGGTATCTCGTTCAGCTCTCTGCCGATGTCGCCTCTCTCGACGGTCCGAGCGGTCCGAGTGAGGATTTTACAGATTTACACGCGTGGACGGAGGTGTATCTGCCGGGTGCAGGGTGGATCGGTCTGGATGCGACGAGTGGATTGTTTACGGCTGAGGGGCATATACCATTAGCGTGTACCCCTAACCCTGAGAGTGCCGCTCCGGTCGAGGGGGGGATGGATAAATGTGAGGTGGAGTTTGAGTATTCCAATACCGTAACAAGGATTTTTGAATCTCCACGCGTCACAAAACCTTACCGGAGCGAGCAGTGGGAAGCGATTGACGCCCTCGGGTACAAGATCGATAAAGAGTTGGTAGAGAATGATGTCCGTCTCACGATGGGGGGAGAACCGACGTTTGTCTCTATCGATGATATGGAATCACCTGAGTGGAATACGGAAGCGGATGGTCCTCATAAACGCGAACTTGCTAATGTTCTTTCACGACGATTACTCAAAACGTTCGGAAAAGGGGGATTGCTTCACCATGCGCAGGGGAAATGGTATCCGGGTGAGCCGTTGCCGCGATGGATGTCTACGATTATCTGGCGCAAAGACGGACAGCCGATATGGAATAATCCCGATTTGTTAGCGAGTTTGGATCAGACGTTCGATTATACCCCTGAAGATGCACGGAAATTTTTGGCTACCCTTTGTTTGAACCTCGGTATCAGTGATAAAAACATCCACGATGCCTACAATGATCCTCTCGTGGCACTGTTGCAAGAGTCGCTCTTGCCAATCGATGTCGATCCGATGAAAGTGACGTTGAAAGACTCACTGGAGCGTCGAGCGTTGGCGGATAGCCTCTCCAGCGGTATCGATAAACCGGCGGGATTTGTTTTACCTCTGAACTGGGGAACGACGCGTTGGATTACCTGCCGATGGGAGTTTAGACGCTCCCAGCTCTTCCTCGCACCGGGAACCTCTCCTGTAGGGCTACGTCTTCCTCTGGATTCATTGACCCATAAACCGCATGTCGAGTTGGAGCAAAGTTTCGAGCCTGATTTGTTTGGAGCATTTCCATCATTGGGTGAATACCACAGCGCTGTAAAAGAGCGCGCTTCAAAAGTGATCAAAAAGACGAAAAAAACGGCCGATTATGAAACCTTTGTCCGTACGGCGATCAGTATCGAGATACGTGAGAAAAAACTCTTTATTTTTCTCCCCCCCATTACCGATACCGAAGCCTTTTTAGATCTGATCGCTTCCATCGAAGAGACAGCGGAAGCGATGAAGATGGCGGTGATGATCGAGGGGTACGAGCCTCCGCATGATTTACGGATAGAGCGAATGCGGGTCACTCCCGATCCTGGGGTTATCGAGGTCAACATTCATCCGACATCGAGTTGGCAGGAGCTTACGGGTGTGATCGATACTCTCTATGAAGAGGCGCATCAATCCCGCTTGGGAACGCTCAAATTTATGCAAGACGGTAAGCAAATGGGAACGGGTGGGGGAAATCATGTCACCATCGGAGGACTCACCCCGAGTGACAGTCCTCTGCTGCGAAGCCCTGATCTTTTGCGCTCATTGATTACGTTTTGGCAACATCATCCGAGTTTGTCGTATCTTTTCTCAGGGCAGTTTATCGGACCCACCTCTCAGGCACCGCGTGTGGATGAGGGGCGGTTGGAAAATCTTTATGAGCTTGAGATCGCGTTTAACCAAATTCCTGAGAATGAAGAGGTGCCGTTTTGGCTTACCGACCGACTTTTCAGGCATATGCTCACCGATTTGACGGGGAATACCCATCGCAGTGAGTTTTGTATCGACAAGCTCTACTCTCCCGATTCCTCGACGGGACGACTGGGGATTTTAGAACTGCGCGGATTCGAGATGCCACCGCACGCACAGATGTCGCTGATGCAGATGTTGCTGGTTCGCACCCTTGTAGCCCTCTTTTGGAAAAAACCGTACAAACATAAACTGGTACGCTGGGGGACACAGCTCCACGATAAATTTTTGATCGAGCATTATGTCCGTGAGGATATCCGTGATATCGTTGAATTCTTACGCTCCGAGGGGTACGGGTTTGAGACCGACTGGTTTAATCCGTTTTTCGAGTTCCGTTTCCCATTGTACGGAATGAGTACCATCGAGGGGATACACTGCGAACTGCGCGGCGGGATTGAGCCGTGGAACGTATTGGGTGAAGAGTCGAGTTCACAAGGGACTGCCCGTTATGTTGATTCCTCGCTGGAGCGGGTGCAGGTACGGGTGCGTGATTTTGTGAGTGAGCGCTATGTCCTCACCTGTAATGGGGTTCGTGTACCGCTTGTGAGTACGGGGGTAGAGGGAGAATATGTCTCAGGGGTGCGTTATCGTGCATGGCAACCGTGGTCGGCACTCCATCCGACCATCGGAGTTGATACGCCGCTCGTGTTTGATATCGTCGATACGTGGAACCGACGCTCTATGGGGGGATTCACCTATTTTATCGCTCATCCGGGAGGTCGTGCATACGATACTATTCCGATCAATACTCTCGAAGCGCAATCGCGTCGTATCAGCCGATACTGGGGATTCGGACATACCCAAGGGGAGATGGATGAGGTGCACGAACCGATTAAGCAAGAGATTGAAGAGGGGAAAACCCATAAAGTGGTGAGCCACCCGCAGAAAAAAGTGTTTACGTATCAGGAACTTCCGGGGTCATTAGAGTACCCGCATACTCTCGATTTACGCCGAAAATGGAGCCCTAATGGACAATAAGGTAAAATTAGTGACTTTATTAAAAAGGTAACGGTTTGAATTCGATGTTTGAACGCTATGCCCAAAACTCTACTTATGATGAGATGTTTGATCAGGATAAAAATATTCGTCCTCATTGGGAAAAACTACGCGCAAATCTTGAACAGATCGGTTTGGAACAACTCCATACCAAACAAAAAGAGATTGATTGGCGACTCGAAGATAACGGAGTAACGTACAACGTTTATAACGATCCGGGGGGATTAAACCGCCCGTGGAAACTCGATCCGATCCCCTTAATCATCGAAGAAGAGCAGTGGAATGTTGTGGAAGAGGGGTTAAAACAACGGTGCAAACTTTTTAATCTTCTCTTACAAGATATCTACGGTGAACAAAAAACGATTTCGGACGGGATTATTCCGATGGAGATCATTTATGCTCACGGCGGGTTTATGCGTGAAATGCACGGGATGAAAATGCCGTTGACAATCTACGCTGCCGATATGGCGCGCGGACCCGATGGAAAACTATGGGTGATCAATGATCGGACTCAAGCCCCATCGGGTCTTGGATATGCGATTGAAAACCGCCTTACGATGAACGCTACCATGCGGGATTTGTTTGAGGGGATTTCGGTTCAGCGACTGTATGATTTTTTTGAAACATTTAAATCTCTTTTCCAAAGTAACAGCCGAAATTTCGATCCTCTTAATGTTCTCCTCTCCCCCGGCCCGCACAATGAAACCTATTTTGAACATGCGTATCTCAGCTCTTTTCTAGGACTCACTCTCGTTCAGGGGCAAGATTTATTGGCTAAAAACGGAGCAGTGTGGCTCAAAAGTCTCAAAGGGCTTCGTCGTGTCGATACGATTTTGCGTCGTGTCGATGAGAGTTATTGTGATCCTTTGGAACTTCGAGGCGATTCCCAACTTGGGGTTGCGGGATTGGTGCAGTCGATCCGCTCCGGAGGAGTAGAGATGCTAAACCCTTTAGGGAGCGGTGTACTGGAAAATTTGGGGCTAAATCCATTTATGTCGCATCTGGCACGCTACTTTTTGGATGAAGAGCTTATTTTGCCTCAAATCGCCACATGGTGGTGCGGTCAAGCCAAAGAGCAAGAGTTTGTTTTGGATAATTTAGAGCGGTTGATCATCAAAACGATTGATCGGATCGGGGAAAAACATACGTATGTGGGGAAACATCTGAGTAAAAAAGAGCTTAAAACCCTTCGTCAAGAGATTCTTGCGCAACCGCATCGTTATGTCGGTCAAGAAGAGGTGGAGTTCGCGAGTTGTCCGACCCTGATACAAGAACAGATTGAACCTCGTCGTGCGGTTATCCGTGCTTATACAATCGCTCAGGATAATACCTATACCCTAATGCCGGGAGCTTTGGTTCGCGTCGGGATGAACAATGACTCGTTGATGGTATCCAACCAGTTCGGGGGGAGCAGTAAAGATTTGTGGGTGTTGGGAGAGTCTGAAAGTATACCTCTAGCCCCGCAGTTCAAAACGAAAACGGCCGTAGAACACTCTTTGGAAAATATTCCGAGTCTTCGTGCGGAGAACCTTTTTTGGTTGGGACGTTATTTGATGCGCTCTATTATTACGGCACGGATGATTCGTACTACCTTAAAATACATGACCAACGCTTCACGCTACGATCATATCTCTGCAAGACAAACGCAAGAGATGCTCACGAAAGCACTGACCCATGTCACGATGACGTATCCGGGATTTTTGGAGGAAGATAGCTCTTTATCCGCCTTTGATGAGATCGCTTCCGTTAGCTTTAGTGCAGCGCGTGTGGGAAGTTTGGCACAAATTATTACGATGCTCTCCGGTGCTAATACCTACGCCAAAAGTATTTTGCCGCTCGAAGCCTCCCGCATTTATGAGCGTCTTGAGCGTGAGTGGAATCAGTTTTGTTCCGAAGAGAAACCCTCCCCGAGATTTATGATACATAATCTGGATAAACTCCTGATGCCGTTAATGGCCTATAAAGAGCTGATTCAAGAGTCTCTTTTTGCGGATCAAGGATCGGTATTGTACGAGATCGGTGCACGACTTGAGCGGTCACAACTTCTGATATCGAAAGTCAGAGCATTGTTAATACCCGTTCATGATGTTATCAGTGAGTATGAAATCTTAGAGACGCTCCTGAGTACCTGCGAGAGCCTTAATGCCTATCGTGCCCGCTACCGCTCCTCCTATGAGATGCGAAACATCATTGAATTTTTACTCCTCGATATCAATTTCCCTAAATCGTTGATCAGCGAGATTGAGGGATTGCTGAAAATCCTCCCGCAGTTGCCGAAGTTTAAAAATGCTATCTATCTCAGTCGCTACGAAGAGCCGATTTTTGAAGCATTTTCGATGATACGGCTCAGTAAACTTGATACGCTTTGTGGCTTAGCAGGGGATGAATACGTTCGGAGTGAGCTTGATATCCTTCTCTCCTCTTTATCTGAGCGGTTACTAATAGCCTCTTCTGAACTTTCCAAAACCTATTTTGCCCATTATGATGAGTAGAGAATGATATATACCATTTACCACAGCACCCGATTTATCTATCAACATGAAGTTGGGTTTAGTCATAACCTTATTCGACTCCAACCTCGTGATACGTTGGTTCAAAAAGTACTTAATTTTGATCTAACCGTGGAACCGCTTGCGGCAGAGCGCGAAGCCTATCGTGATTTTTTCGGGAATCATCTCCATCATCTCTTGATACGTGAACCGCACACTATTTTGAGCGTAGCCGCCCAATCACGCGTAGAGATCGATTTTAATGCGATTGAGAGGTTGCAAGAGAGCCGTCAAAGGGTATCTGCCCTTACGTATGCTCAGACACTGGAGCGAATGATGTTTCTCACCTCTGAGATTATTGAAGCCAAACAATATACGTTGAAAAGCCCACTATTATCGATTGCTTCAGCAGAGATAATCGATTACGCCCTCCAATCGATAAAACCTGAACGCTCTTTATATGAGGGTATTAGTGAGTTTATGGGGCGTATCTATAGTGATTTTGCTTTTGTGAGCGGGTTTAGTGATTTGAGTACACCGGTTGAGAGAGTGTTCGCAGAAAAAAAAGGGGTATGTCAGGATTTTGCCCATTTTGCCCTAACCGCTTTGCGCGGCATTGGACTAAGTGCACGGTATATGAGCGGGTATATTGAGACTAACCCTCCCGAAGGTGCAGAGAAACTTTTCGGTTCCGATGCTTCTCATGCGTGGGTCGGAGTTTTTTTCCCGGGGTTTGGTTGGTTCGATTTCGATCCGACAAACAATTTAGTACCGTTGGATCAACATATACTTTTGGGATACGGACGTGACTATGGTGACATCTCTCCGATGCAAGGTGTAGTTAGCGGAAGCGGTTCGAGTCATTTAGGAGTGATGGTAGACGTTTCAAGAGAGTAAAATCACTCGAAACCATATGTATAATGAAGCGTTTGATACGCTTTGAAATCTTTTTAAAAATTTATTGAAAATTCATTCAAATGGCTCTTGACAATTAAGGCTAAATCCCCTATAATTCCCCT
>NZ_JAFLKV010000055.1 GCF_019163035.1 Sulfuricurvum sp. | reverse complement strand
GATCAACTATACCCTTCGAGGAGCGGGAAGTAAGAAGACAGTGCGGGAGGTTTTTATTACGAACTATTAGGAGGCGATGCTTCCTAATAACTTTTTGGATTTGAATTTGAAATGCAAGTTATTGAATGGAATTGATGAATATCGCAGTTATTTATATTTGAATTTGAAATGATAGCGCCTTGCCCCCATGAGAGGTTAAAACTGTACGTTACTATCATTTTAAATTCAAATTACTATCATTTTAAAATCGGTTGTACAATTCAATCTAAATACAAATGCAGATAAGTCAATATATCTATTGACAGTAAACTGATACCCGTTTTTGATACCCATATTGATTTATATAGAATTGTAGTATTAGATTTTTTAATTTTAAAAGTCTGCTTAGAGGCTATTTATAGGGATTTTAAGGGGGTGGTACCAGTGGCCGGACTCGAACCGGCACATATCGCTATACCGGATTTTGAATCCGGCGTGTCTACCATTTCACCACACTGGCATGTGTTTGAAGAGGTGAAATTATAGGGGGGGTTTGCTTAAATAGACGTAAAAGCTGTTTTTCTAATCCGTTTTCCTTTTTTGCCGATATTAGAGTATGGAACTTTTATTGCTTTATATGCAGTAAGCTTGTACTAAAGGATTTGTCATGAGGATTACATCAGGATCTTATTACAACAATATATACGGTGAAAATAATAAATTAAATACACAATTATTTGATGTAAACAAACAAATTGCTTCCGGTTTAAAAATTCAGTATGCTCATGAAGATCCAAGTATATTTATTGATACGCTTCGTTTAGATAATGAGATTACAACCCTTTCACAAGTAAAAAACAGCGCACAAAATGGATATAAGATGTCTACTCAAACCGATACAACTATCGGTGATATTGTTAAAACAATCGAATCTATGAAAGTTAAAATGATTAATGCGGCTAACGGAGTCCATTCAGATGCCAGTATGCAAGCTATTGCAAAAGAGTTGCGTGGTCTTCAAAACCATCTTGTGACTTTAGCAAATTCTTCGGTTGGTGGTCAATACCTATTTTCAGGTACAGCAACATCTGTAAAACCGGTTGCGGCAGATGGCTCTTATCAAGGAAATGATCAAAAACTTGAAGCTTTTTTAGGTTCGGGAGTCAAACAAAAATACAATATTACAGGATCAAGTCTTTTCTTTGGAGATGAGAGTAAAACCAATCGTGCAGCAAGTACCAATTTAGCTCAATTAAGTCAGACAGATTTGTATCCTGATATCTTAAAAAATGTTGGATCATCGCGTAGTGATGCAAAAGAGACCTACATTAGCGGCTCAAGCACAATACGAGATTTAATGGGAGATACCGACGCTGATTCGAACAATGATGTTGCTCGAAATTCTTATTTTTATCTGCAAGGAACCCGTACAGACGGAACCTCATTCAAATCAAAGATAACGATGGCGATGGGCGATACAATGGATGATTTGATGCACAAAGTTGCATTGCTTTACGATCCAAATCAGCTTACTCCGACTGCAAATCAAATTAACATAGGACTCAATTCTCACGGACAAATTGAAATTAGTGATAAAATTGCCGGTTCTAGCAAGCTCGATTTCCATATGGTAGGTGCGGTTGACTTTAATGCTGCGGCAGGTGATGCAGCAGATATATCCGATCCAATCCTTTACGCAGCTACTCTGGGAGAAATCGATAATCTTCAAGGGGGAAGTACAGACTTCTTAACTTCCGCGATTACGACACCAGGTTTATATGTGAAAGAATTCACAAAAAGTAATCTTACAACACCGACGGGGACACTTAACACTATCGAAGGGGTCAATTATGACCGAACGAACTTCACTCAAAACGGTGCCAAACTTCTTTCCAATATGTCTCAGATTGTCAAAGGGGACAATAGTTCAGCGACTGCTAGTACAAAATTGATTGATGTTACGGGTAATAGCACTTTGGTGGGTACGACACTTAATCTTCAAGGGAAAAATACGGATGGTTTCCCCTTTGACATTCAAATTAATTTAGCCGCAGCAGCATCGGTCAGCGGAACAGTAAATGGTGTGGCAATCACACCGTTTAATATTTATAATGCAGACGCTACACGCACCGTTTCTGGAGCAGACCAAGTCACGTATCAACAACTTCTTGATGTAGTCAACATGACCATGAGCGGTTCACTCCCCACTGCTAATACTGCTGCTCAATACGATGCTGCTATCACCGCTTCAAATGCTTTATCATCGACAAAACTCGATCAAGTGGGTCGAATGGTCTTTGAAGACAAAGTTCATCCAACTACTCAAGGTTCTATTTCGCTCTATGACTCCAGTTCACTAGATTACTCAACGATAGCAGGTTCTGCATTGACGTTCAATGCAAACAGTAGTATCACCCTTCGTGATCCTAAAACAGACTTTTTTTCGCAAATTGAGGCAATGATTAAATCGGTTGAAGACAAAAAGACGCAGCCTGATGGTTCAAATAAGAGTGATCCACGAAACCTGGGTATTCAAAATTCTATTCAGATGATAGATGACCTCTCGGAACATGTCAGCAGACTTCAAACCGAATCAGGATCGTACTCACAAGTTTTGCAAGCATCCTCAGATCGAAGCGATCTTCTTATTGTCAGTACTAAAAAACTTCAATCTGAAACTGTTGATACCGATGTTGCCGAAGCAACACTGCGCATGCAGCAACTGTCCCTTAACTATCAAGCTCTTTTATCAAATATCTCCAAAGTCTCGAAACTTTCTCTCGTGAATTATATGTAGCATTTTGCAATAAAATGGGCTTTTAGCCCCTTTTTTGCTATAATTAACCTACTTTTCATACCTGTTTTAAGGATCTACTATTTTACGCGATATACTTTTTATTGCCGGCTTCGGTATTTTATTTTATCTTGGACTTGCTACTATCATCGGTGATGCATTAATAATCGGTGAATACGGAGCCTCCTTTGCTGCATTCAACGTTCATATTTTTGGTTACGTAGCCTATACCTATCTTTTACTCTTAATGGTCCCCCTCCTCTATTGGTATAAATATACCGGAGAACTTCACCGCCGTTTTGAGATGAGTATCGTTTTTGCCTTGCTCTTTGTCTCTCTCCTATTTTTTCAGGCACTGGTGGTGAAAGGGGAGTATAGAGGTTCATTAATCGGCAGTGTTGTTGATTTTTTAGGAATCTATATCGGAGGGTTCGGGCTATGGATACTGTGGCTAATGATGGCAACGGTTTCGATTATTTTAGTTATGGAACAAAGCTTGTCCGAACTCGCTCAGCCAATCAAAGAGTATATGGATAAACCTCTAACCTCCGCTAAAGCGACCCCAACAACAAAAGCTGACGTTCATCAAGAGCCACTCCAGCAAAATGAGAGTGTAACGGAAATGTATATTCCTGAAGTTGAAGAGGAAGTCTACCCAACGACACATCAGACCTTTACCCCGATCACTGAAAGTATCCCCGTCGTATCCGTTGTCGAGCCAACAAAAGACATTTTCTCAGAACATGATACCAGTAAAAATAGTGAACCGACGATTGAACACCCCATCAAAGAATCTACTATTCTCAGTATGGCAAAAAAAGTAAAAGATTCAAAACAACATGCCCTTGTGGTCGATGAACTCGAAGAGAATAAAATGCTTTTAGATCAGATCGATAAAGGGGTCAGTGAAAAACCCAAAAACTTCAAACTCCCCTTGGTTGAGTTTTTTCAAATGCCTCCCAAAAAACAAACCTTAGTGGATGAAGCAGAACTCGATGACAAAATCCGTGATTTGATCGAAAAACTCAAACACTTCAATATCGAAGGGGACGTAGTGCGCACCTACGCGGGACCCGTCGTATCGACTTTTGAGTTTAAACCCGCCGCAAATATCAAAGTCTCTAAAATCTTAGGGCTTCAAGATGACCTAGCGATGGCGCTCAAAGCCCAAACCATCCGTATTCAGGCTCCAATACCGGGAAAAGACGTGGTAGGGATTGAAATACCCAACAAAGCGGTAGAGACGATCTATCTGCGTGAAATGCTAGAGAGTAAACTCTTCCAAGAGGCGGCATCCCCTCTCACCCTTATTTTAGGTAAAGACATCGTCGGGAAACCGTTTATTACCGATCTCAAAAAGCTCCCGCATCTCCTGATCGCAGGGACAACGGGGAGCGGTAAAAGTGTTGGTATCAACTCGATGATTTTGAGTTTGCTTTATAAAAACTCACCCGATCAGCTTAAACTATTAATGATTGACCCTAAAATGTTGGAGTTCTCTATCTATAATGATATTCCCCACCTCCTCACTCCGGTTATCACAAAACCCAAAGAGGCGATTTCAGCGCTTAACAACATGGTTTATGAGATGGAACGCCGTTATCAGTTGATGTCTGAAACCCGTACTAAAAACATCGAAAATTACAATGAAAAAGCTAAAACAGAAAAACTAACCCCACTCCCCTATATCGTTGTCATCATTGACGAATTAGCCGATCTGATGATGACAAGTGGCAAAGATGTCGAATACTCCATCGCGCGTCTAGCTCAAATGGCACGTGCGAGCGGTATCCACTTAATCGTCGCAACCCAACGCCCAAGTGTCGATGTCGTGACGGGTCTTATCAAAGCCAACCTACCGTCACGTATCAGCTACAAAGTGGGACAAAAGATCGACAGTAAAATTATTCTGGACGGTATGGGAGCCGAATCCCTCCTAGGTCGCGGGGATATGCTCTTTACCCCTCCGGGGATGAGCGGTCTTGTACGCCTCCATGCACCATGGAGTACCGAAGTAGAGATTGAAAAAGTAGTCGATTTTCTCAAAGCTCAACGTGAACCGGAATACGACCGTAAATTTTTACGAGACAAAGAAGAGATGGTTACCTCCAATGGAAACAATGGAAATGACGAAGAGACTGATGAGCTTTATGAAGAGGCTAAAAACATTATTCTCAGTGAGCAAAAAACATCAATCAGCTATCTGCAACGTCGACTCCAAATCGGCTATAACCGCTCAGCCCGTCTTATAGAGCAACTCGAAAACAACGGTATACTCTCGACCCCTAACTCCAAAGGGAATCGCGACATTATCATCAACGACCCTTTTTAGTTCTCCCAAAGGAGAATTCCCCGTTTCAACCAAACTGTAACTTTTTCTCCCATCCCCTAATTTTATTTCTTTCCTAGTTATTTTACTTCAAACCATATACGTTACTTAATTACACACTATTTATGCTAAAAGTAAAAAAATTGGGTAAA
Source organism: Sulfuricurvum sp. (assembly GCF_019163035.1). Taxonomy (GTDB): domain Bacteria; phylum Campylobacterota; class Campylobacteria; order Campylobacterales; family Sulfurimonadaceae; genus Sulfuricurvum. Next base: position 1,904 of record NZ_JAFLKV010000055.1, on the reverse strand, counting down.
ATAGTAACATAGCAATAAATCTGATTTTTTCTTCTGATATAATCATTCAAAATTAACATGCACAGGAGTCACTATGGCTTTTATGGACGAATACAAAGCACACGTAGCGGAACGCGCAGCACAGGGAATCCCACCATTCCCACTTACAAAAGAACAAGTTACCGAGTTGGTAGCTCTTATTAGCGCGACAAGTTCTAAAGACGGTGAATTGGTAGAGATGTTAGCAGAACGGGTCAATCCGGGTGTTGACGATGGCGCATACGTAAAAGCGGCATTTTTGCACCAAGTCGTCCAAGGGGAAGTAAAAGCATTCTTGGCAGACAATAGTGACATTAATAGTGACGATCACAAAAAAGCGGCAATCAAAATCCTCGGAAAAATGGTCGGCGGGTACAATGTTAAACCTCTTATCGATGCACTCAGCAACGACGCTATTGCCAACGAAGCGGCACATGAGCTCAAACATACCCTTTTGATATACGATGCATTTAACGATATCGTTGATCTTTCAAAAACCAACAACTATGCAATGGATGTTCTCCAATCATGGGCAGATGCAGAGTGGTTTACGAGTAAAAAAACATTGGCTGAAAAATTCAGCGTTGTTGTGTTCAAATTCCCGGGTGAAACCAACACCGATGATCTTTCCCCTGCAAGCGCGGCATTTACCCGCTCTGATATCCCTCTTCACGCAACAACGATGCTGAGTGCTAAAATGCCGGAAGGTATCGCTAAAATCGCTGAGTTGAAAGAAAAAGGGATGCAAATCGCTTACGTCGGCGACGTTGTCGGAACAGGTTCTAGCCGTAAATCGGCGGCAAACTCCGTTCAATGGCATATGGGTGATGATATTCCGGGTATCCCGAACAAACGTACAGGCGGGGTTGTTATCGGTAGCATCATCGCTCCGATCTTCTTCGCAACGTGTGAAGATTCCGGCGCGCTCCCTATCGAAGCCGATGTATCTGCTATGGAGACAGGAGATGTACTCGATATCGATACTAAAGCGGGAACCATCACAAAAGGCGGTTCACTCATCGCTAAATTCTCGCTTCGCCCGAACACAATCGAAGACGAAGTACGTGCAGGTGGACGTATCCCTCTTATCATCGGTCGCGGTTTGACGGCTAAAGCACGCACGGCTCTTGGACTCACTCCGGCAACCATTTTCGCAACCCCTATCCAACCAGCCGATACCGGCAAAGGGTACACACTTGCGCAAAAAATGGTCGGTAAGGCATGTGGTATGGAGGGTGTTCGCCCAGGTATGTACTGTGAGCCGATCACAAGCACCGTAGGGAGCCAAGACACCACAGGACCAATGACACGTGATGAGATCAAAGAACTCTCCGCTCTCGGTTTCTCGGCTGATTTCGTTCTTCAGTCATTTTGTCATACAGCGGCATACCCAAAACCATCCGACGTGAAATTGCACGCAACGTTGCCGGCATTCATCAGCTCACGCAGCGGTGTCGCGCTTCGTCCTGCGGATGGTGTTATCCACTCATGGTTGAACCGTATGGTTCTCCCAGATACCGTCGGAACGGGTGGTGATAGCCATACCCGTTTCCCAATCGGTGTGAGTTTCCCTGCGGGTTCAGGCCTCGTAGCGTTCGCAGGTGTTACAGGTTCTATGCCTCTTGAAATGCCGGAATCAGTATTGGTTCGATTTAAAGGTGAAATGCAACCGGGTATCACATTGCGTGACTTGGTTAATGCGATCCCTTATTACGCAATCAAAGCGGGACTTTTGACCGTTGAGAAGAAGGGTAAGAAAAATATCTTCAACGGACGTGTTTTAGAGATCGAAGGTCTTCCGAATATGAAAGTGGAGCAAGCATTCGAGCTCTCCGATGCATCGGCTGAGCGTTCAGCGGCGGCATGTACCGTTCGCCTTAACAAAG
>NZ_JAFLKV010000107.1 GCF_019163035.1 Sulfuricurvum sp. | reverse complement strand
GCGTTGATTAAAATGGCTCTATCATTAATGGTTAGATTCATAAAGGTTTCCTTTTAAATAAGTGCGTCGATACGCCCTTCGAGTTCTTTGATTTTATTTTGGAGGCGGTCGGTTTCGGATCGGTGTTTTGTGTTACGTTGTTTGAGTGATTTGACTTCGTTACGGAGATTGTTCAGCTCTTCACTCAGAATATCCACATTTCCTAGGGCACGTTGGAGCTGTATTTGGTATTTTCGGATGAGTACTTCCGCCTCTTTGAGAGTAAGCTTCATCATCTCACTGCTGCGTTGTTCTTTAACGGTGATGCTCCGAAAGTAGAACATTTTGACGAGAAAGAAAAGTGCCCCAAGGGTGACAACCGTGAGCAATGACCACTCTAAAAACATACCTTATCCTTTGATCGCCTCTATTTTGTTCACGCGACCGCAGTGGCGACCACCTTCGAATACTCCTGCAATCCACGCATCGAGGATCGATTCGGCGACCCCTTGACCCACGATACGTTCACCGAAGCACAAAACATTTGCATCGTTATGACCGCGAGCAACGGTAGCGGTGTAGGCATCGTGGCACAGTGCGGCTCGGATACCGTGATGGCGGTTTGCCGCCATAGACATCCCGATCCCTGATCCGCAGATCAAAATACCATGAGAGGCACTGTCTAAGAGGACATTCTCACAAACTTTGATGGCATAATCGGGATAATCGACCCGCTCTTTGTCAAATGGCCCTAAATCGATTACCTCATGTCCCTTTGAACGGAGGAGCTCGACGGTAAAATCTTTCATATCGATTCCGGCGTGGTCGGTGGCAACGTAAAATTTCATAACTCTCCTTAGTTCAATAATAACTGTAAGACACTCTGGATTGGCCAAATGACCAACGGAATTTTGAGTGGTGTAACCAATATGATGATGATAGCAATCATTCCATAAGGTTCGGCTTTGACAAAAAATTCGGCAATGGCATTCATTTTGTACTTGAGGCTTAAATACATGATGAAATGGGCACCGTCAAATCCCGGAATAGGGAGGAGATTGAAAACGGCAAGGACAACATTGACCAGTAGAAGTTTCATAATAAAGAGATAGGCAAAAATATAGATTAGGCTATCGGCTTCGCTCGGCTGAGCCAGTGAAACAAGGATAATCGAAGTGAGGGTTGCGAGAAAAATATTATAGGCTATCCCCGCTAAACTTACCTGCATTGCCGCATTGTAGCCACCGTTACGGAGTACGGTGTGGGTATTGACCGGAACCGGTTTTGCCCAACCGAATAAAAATCCACTTTCAGCTCCGAGTAACATCGGGAGAAAATAAGTCATTAACGGTACCAAAATCGAGCCGAAGGGATCGATATGGATGAGGGGGTTGATACTTAATCGCCCTTGATTTTTAGCGGTAGTATCGCCGTATTTGTAAGCAATCCAACCGTGCATGATCTCATGCCCAATGATGGCGATAAGGAGGGCGAGTATCGCCGCAGCGATTTCGAGGGAATCAATAAAGTTCATGTTTATTTGCGGCTTCTTTATCTTCTTTTATTCGTTCCGCTACAGCACGGCTCAATGGCACTTGTTGTTCCAAATCGGTAGGTGTTTTTCCGATACGATCCCAACGAACTTCATACTCACTGTTTAGGCTGAAGTAAACAAACCACGGTGTTCCCTCGATCAAACCGTACGGCACTGCTCCCCAAAATCGGCTGTCGTTCGAGTGGTCGCGGTTGTCACCCATCATGAAGTACTGTTTTTCAGGAACTTGAATCGGGGCAAAGTTGAAAATTTCCATCGGCATTATCCCATCATCAACGATATGATCGTCATGATGGATTCCCGGATGCTCTTTGGTATAAGGGTCTTTTACCCATGTTTTACCATTGACGGTGATCAGCTCATAGTCTGCGAATGCTTTTGCAGCGTATTCATTTCCCTCTCTTGGGTGGAGGTAGAGGATTTTATCTTGAACATAAAGCTCATCGCCCGGTAATGCGACACAGCGTTTGACGTAGTGCATCTGTGTGTTATTCGGATAGCGGAAAATGACGATATCACCACGACGCGGCTCAGCACCGTCGATGATATGCCCATCCGTTCCCGGAATCAGAGGGATTTCGAGAAATGGGAGATGCGGTGTGGAGATACCGTAGGCAAATTTTTTGGCAAAAAGATGATCGCCGACGAGGAGAGAATCTTTCATCGATCCGCTAGGAATACGAAAAGCCTGAGCGACGAAAAAGATAACAAATAATACAATGATAATGGTTCCTGTCCAACTGTTGGAAAAACGATACGCGCTATGCGCAGCATTGAATATTTTTTTCTTCAAATTTATTTCTCTTCTTCTGCGTGAATTTTGGCGGCTTTGAGGGTGTTGCTGAGCAGCATGGCGATGGTCATAGGACCCACTCCCCCCGGTACCGGAGTAATATAAGAGGTTTTAGGGGCAACAGCGTCGTAATCGACGTCTCCGACGAGGCGACCGTCAGGAGCACGGTTGATTCCGATGTCAATGACGATAGCTTCAGGTCGTACCATATCCTCTTTGATCAGATTGATAACCCCCGCACCGACGAGGATAATATCCGCGCCGAGGGTGTGTTTTTTCAAATCATCGGTAAATATATGGCATATTTCAACCGTAGCATTGGCATTGAGCAAGAGGGATGCCATCGGTTTGCCGACGATGTTGGATGCCCCAACGACACAGCAGTTTTTCCCCTTCGGATCGATGTTATATTCGGCGAGTAGTTCCATTACCCCTAGTGGCGTACACGGAACAAATCCATCCAATCCTGTGGTAAGACGCCCGACATTATAGGGGTGGAACCCGTCAACGTCTTTGGTTGGAGCGACTACTTCGAGAATTTTGGTGGTATCAACGTGTTTTGGGAGGGGGAGCTGGATCAAAATCCCGTCGATATTGGGGTTGGTGTTCATCATTTCGATGGTTTTAACGATGGCATCTTGTGAAATATCATCGGGCATTTCGTGGGTGACAGAGTAAAATCCTGCACGGTCGCACGCTTTTTTCTTCATTCCGACGTAGGCTTGGCTCGCTGGATCATGCCCGACCAAAATCACCGCCAAACCCGGAACGCGTCCTGTTTTGACTTTGAGTTCTTTGGCTCCGAGTGAGACCTTTTCTTCGATTTTTTGTGAGAGCGCTTTACCGTCAAGAATTTGCATTTAATCACCGTCAAATTGTTTTTGGGTATGATACCGAGTAAAGACTAATAATTGGTTAAAGGGATAAAGTGCGCGGGGCTTTTTTACTATTTTTGACATTTACACTTACCCATGCAGAATCGTTTATCACGAAAGAGGAGTATGCCGCAGGACTCTATCATAACCCAAGAGGGGTAGGGTGCCAGTTGTGTCACGGGGAAGAGGGTGAAGGGAAACTGATTGCTCGATATCGTGATAAAGGGGAAAATAAATCGTTTATCGGTAAACCGCTCCGTAAGCTTCCGTTTCGGGACTTTTATCTGAAGCTAAACAGTCGTATCGTTGGAATGCCTCGCTATTATCTCACTGATACCGAAATCCAAACGCTCTACTATTATCTCCACCGCGAGGAGTTTAAACGTGCCGCTCCACAACCTCCAAAAGCTAAGTGATCTGATCGAAGCGGGTGATATTGCCACCCTTAAAACATTGCTCAACCCTGTAAAACGTCGTCTCAACACTACAGTATCATTTCGCTCGGCGATGATGATCTCCACCCATAATCTCAAACACCTCTCTAAAATCCCGATTCTCGAAGCAGAGTGTTTGATGCTTAACCTCGAAGATGGTGTGAGTGCGGAGCAAAAGCCTTACGCCCTCGTTTTATGTGCGATGGCATTGGCTTCGAATCCCGTGATCGATAAAAAACTGGTCGTTCGGATCAATCCTCTGGGTGAGGGGGGCGAGGAGGAGATAGCATTCCTCAACCCGTATATGCCTGATGCGATCCGTGTTCCGAAAATACGAAGTGTTGAAGAGGTACGCCGCGTCTTGGAGCTTGTGGATGAGGGGATCGAAATCCATCTCTCGATAGAGACGAAAGAGGCGTGGCTGGCATTGGGGTCATTGGCAATCGATTCTCGGATAAAGGCATTTTATCTCGGTGTACTCGATTTGTATGCTGACTTGGGGCTTTCTCAAATGCTCTTGCTCTCTGATAATCCGGCGGCTCACTATATGCTCTCTCATTTTTTGATGACAAGTCGTGCGTGTGGCGTGAAACCGGTATCTTTCGTCTATCAAGATTATAAAAATGATGACGAACTCCGTAACTGGTTGGAGTTGGAAAAGATGATCGGATTTGATGCCAAAGGGTGTATTTCTCCCTCTCAGGTGAGTTTGATCCATGAGATTTTCGGACATGGTGAAGCGGAAATCACCCGATGTCGTGAAATTATCAGGCTGTTTGAAGCGCACTCCGCGCTGGGGATAAGCGGGTTTGTGGATGAGCGGTACGGGTTTATTGATGAACCGATTTATAAAGGTGCTTTGGCTATTATCAAGCATTTAATATATCATAGAAAATAAGCTACAATCATAAATAAACTGTAACAATGCTTTGATAAGGATTTAAATGAAACTATTTCTACAAAGCATTACAACTCGAATTGCCGTATGGATGATTATTATTGCATCTATTCCTTTGCTTGTGATAGCGTATACATTACAATATCAAAAAAAAGATCAAATTACAGCGCAGCACCTTTCGAATTTGCAGGTGGTATTTAACCAGACGATTGATAAAATCGAGACGAATCTTCATTATCAGCAGCAGCTTTTGAAAAATATCGCAGCAATGCCCCGTATAGCCGAAAAACTTCTGAGTACAAATCCAAATCAAACTATACAACTTAATCCCATGATTGAAAACTACATAACAACAGTTGTGAAGCAGTATGGATATTATGATTTTTTCATTTTATCAAAGACCGGCGTCGTTGTTTACAGCTATAAAAAAGAGAGTGATTACGGAAAAAGCATAAATGATTTGAGTATGAAAAAGAGTGCTTTAGCCAAAGTCTATTTTGAAGCATTAGCGACTCGAAACAGTGCTATAACTCCTCTTGAATATTATACGCATTCAAAACGCAAATCGAGTTTTATGGCTACCCCCATTGTCATGAACAAAAAAATTGTAGGGGTGGTAGCGGTACAGCTCAATGAAAATCATATTTTTAATCTTGTTAAACATTATAACGGTTTAGGAAAAACTGGTGAAGTTGTTGCCGGAGTGTTAATGCCTGATGGAAAAGTAGTTGCGGCGATGCCCTTAAAATACGATGTAAATGCTTATAAAAATGAGCGTGTATTAAATACCGGTCATAATGGCACCGGTATGATTCAGGCGGTACGAGGCAAAGAGGGGATGGGAGAGATAACCGATTATCGAGGGGTATCCAGCCTAGCTGTTTGGGGATATGAACCTATTTTAAAATGGGGTATTGTAGTTAAAACGGACAAGAATGAAGTACTGGACGTAGTTTACAAAGATGCGTTGCAACTTGTGTATATTTTGATTTTTATCATAATAGCACTGATAGGAACCATGTTTATGAGTGCTAAATGGATTACACGGCCGATTAATAATCTCATACTATCGATGCGGCAATTTCGAAAAGAGGGAAAATTTCACTTAAACGTTGCGGAGTGTGAGGGGGAAATATGTTATCTCTCCAAAGAGTTTCTTACAATGACAGAAGAGATTAATACCCATCAACACAATCTTGAGGAAAAAATCAATCAGAGGACAAATGAACTTCTTCATGCAAAAAAGTCGATCGAAAATTATGTTGAAATTGTTGATCGCTTCATTATTACCTCTTCTACGGACTTAAGCGGGAAAATAACCTACATATCAAAAGCATTTGAAGAAATTTCAGGATATTCCAAGACAGAATTGATGGGAAAAAATCATCGGATACTTCGAGATCCGCAAATGCCGAATGAGTTGTTTGAGAACTTATGGCAGACAATTACAAGCGGAAAAGATTGGCATGGAGAGATTCGTAATATTGCTAAAAACGGACATTACTACTGGGTTGATGTCCATATTTCTCCAAACTTTGATGAGCAGGGAAATATGGTCGGATATACGGCAATTCGACAGAATATTACCGATAAAAAATTGATTGAAGAAATTTCTCTGACGGATCAGCTGACCGGATTATATAATCGACGCCATTTGGATGCTGTATTGGAAAAAAACAGCCAAATTGCTGAACGGTATAATATCCCTTTTAGTGTGGCTATTGTTGATATTGACCATTTTAAAAATATCAACGATACGTACGGGCATCAAGTTGGTGATTACGTTCTTCAGAGCCTCTCAGGAATGCTCAAAAGTCAATCTCGTGCGGTAGATATATTAGGACGATGGGGCGGGGAAGAATTTTTGATAATTTTTCCTAATACGGAAGAAGCTGAGGCAGAGATAGCTGCTGAAAAAATTCGTAACGCTATTGAAATATTTACAATGGATAGTGTTGGAAATAAGACCGTCAGCATTGGCGTTAGTGAATATCATGATGATCTTCATGAAACAATAAAACGGGCGGACGAAGCACTTTATCAAGCCAAAGCTCAGGGACGTAATTGCGTTCGAAGCTTTAAATCGTAGCCTTGATTTAGTATCCTGTAAGATTATACCAGACACGGTAGCGGATTAGTGTTTTTTGCTGCGGTCGAGGGTATTTGGCATAAGCCAGTTCGATTACCTCTTTGGTTGTTTCATCTAGGATCGAGAGCTGGCTGTTTTTGAGTAAGCGCATATCGGAAATACTACCATCAGGATGGAGATAAAATTCCACCATATTCGTATCATTGATTCGGATATTATCAGGAATACGAGATTGCCCGTAGCGATCCAGAACACTCTGCGTGATACGTCGCATTGCCTCTTGATTATCGATAATATATTTTTGCTCCCCCTCGGAGAGCTCATTGAACTTATCTCCATAAAGACGTTGAATACTGTCGGAAAGTTTAGTGGAGCTTTTCACCTTCATATGTACTGATGGATCGGCTTTTGAGAGTATGTCATACAACCCTTGCTCTTTTTTCACTATAGGTTTTCGCTCAATTTCCGCGACAGTTTTGGCAACATGGCGCTCGAACGCTTTTCTCGGTTCAGGGATCGGTTCGGGTGGGGGAGGGGTAGTTGGCTTTACCT
>NZ_JAFLKV010000070.1 GCF_019163035.1 Sulfuricurvum sp. | reverse complement strand
TTCGGGAAGGCTCATCGCACAACTCCATCGAGGACGGGGACGAAATCACATACCTCAAGGGCATCTTCATGAATTTTACCCCCCTGCTTCGTAAAGCGGGTGATGATCTGTTCACGACCTTTTTCAACGGGAGCGAGTAAAATTCCCCCTTCTCGGAGTTGGTCAAACAATTTTTGGGGGATGGAGCGCGCCGATGCGGAGAATAAAATCCGATCAAACGGAGCGTATTGCTCCCAGCCGTTTTGACCGTCATCGGTGCGGGTGTGAATGTTTCCCAAATGGAGATGTCGAAAACGCTCTTTTGCTTCCAAAAGGAGTGATTCAATCCGCTCGATGGTAAAGACACGGCGAAATATTTTGGAGAGGACGGCTGCTTGATAGCCGCTTCCGCACCCGATTTCTAAAACATTATCACACCCCTCAGGGCTGAGATACTGGGTCATCTTTGCCACTGTCAGCGGTGAGGAGATGTATTGCTGTGCTCCGATGGGGAGGGCGTCAAGACGATAGGCGTTATGGCGCATTGCCAGAGGGACGAATGCTTCACGGTTGGTATGGATGATCGCATTTTTGATGATGGGACGGAGAGGGTATTTTTTGGTGATCTCATCCGCCATCCGTGTTGTTTTAATAATGGTGATTTTATCGATGCTCATGCTATTCCTACGTTGAGGTATCGGCGCATAGACTCTACCGTCCGCGCTTCATAGTGGGATGTTAACGATTCGGAGCCGTTATTGCGTATTTCACCGCCGAAAGGGGTGATAATACCGCTTAGAGCTGTCGTATCCGCATTTGCCGCGTCTGAGGCAACGACATAGCATTGGTTCATTAGGGCTAACGCATTTGTAAGGGTAGCGAAGTGCTCGGCGCGCAGTTTTCCCCATTGGACAGGGACGGCGATAATGTCACACCCTTCTAGTTGTTGCCATAGGTATTTAAAGCGGAGCTCGAAGCAGATCAAGATACCGATGGTGATCCCCTCAAAGAGAAACGGCTTAATTTTGTCCTCTTCACCCGCGCTGAAATACTCATGCTCCGCTCCGAGGGCAAAGAGTTTCGCTTTGGCTTGAGTGTGGAGGATAGCCCCTTGATGAAGGGCGTAGGCGATGTTGTAAAATGATCCCTCTTTTTGGGTAATCGCGGTAAAAATCAACAGACGGTTACCGATGTGTTCCATCAACTTATCGAGAGCGATGGGGGTAAATGCCGCCGCTTCTTCGAAGTGTTCATACGCAAAACCGCTTAAACACACTTCGGGGGCAACGATGATGGCATCTTCGGGAGATTGATCGATGAGTGTTATGAGACGATCAAGATTTTTCGTAAAATCAGAATCGGTCTCGAAACACAAAGAGACAATTGGACGGGTTTTAGAAGTCGTCAAAACTGAGGCTTCCTTTGGAATAGTTGGTAACAGTGCCCTCAAAGAAGTTGGTTTTTTGGTCGTTGAATTTGGAGAAATCATCGACCCATTTGATCGGATTCGTCACATTGTAGAGAGGCCTCATCCCGACGGCCGTTAGGCGGTTGTCGGCGAGGTGTTGGATGTATTGTTCCACGATTTCGTTGGTGAGTCCCAAAATCTGCCCTTGGGTGATGTATTGACCCCATGCGACTTCGAGTTCGACAGCTTTGCGGAACATATCATAAACCTCTTCGAGCAACTCTTCGGTAAAGAGATCTGCTCTTTCACGGCGAAGGGTGTTGATGATGTTTTGGAATAACACGAGATGGGTCACTTCGTCACGCTGGATAAAGCGGATCATCTGTGCAGAGCCTAACATTTTACCCGAACGGGCGAGGGTGTAGATGTAGGTAAATCCGCTGTAAAAGTAGATTCCCTCTAAAATCTGATTCGCAAAACATGCTTTGACGAAGGCACTCTCTGATGGATCGTTGGCGAGATCGTTATAGCGTGCGGCAATCGAGTCATTTTTGGTTTTGAGCATCATGTCACGGCGCCAGAGATCATAGATCTCTTCAGAATTTTGGCTGATGGAGTCAACCATTACTGCGTAGCTTTGAGAGTGGAGGGCTTCTTCAAAACTTTGGCGCACCAAAATGAGGTTGACCTCAGGGGCGGTGACGTACGGGTTCACGTTGTCCATGAGGTTATTGGTTTGGAGGCTGTCCATGAAAATGAGTTGGGAGAGGGCTTTGTCGTACGCCGTTTTTTCCATCTCGGTGAGGTATTTGTAGTCTACCGCATCGCGGGTCATATCGACCTCTTTAGGGAACCATGTGTTGTTAAGCATCATCTCCCAGAGGTTATACGCCCATTGGTATTTAATGTTGTTAAGTTCAAAAATACCGGTAGGATTGCCGCCGAAAATCTGGCGATCGTTTACGTGTTCGTTTGAGGTTGGATTGTAAATTTGTTTACGCTTCATTTCGGCTATCCCTATGTGGCAGATAAAGTAGATGATTATGTCGAAATATAGATTTAAGTATGATAAAATGGAAATAGTTTTTAAAAAGGGTGATGAGATGAATAAAAAGTTGATCTTCAAATCGGTCGCGGCGGCGGTATCGACGTACGCTATTATAGGCTTTTTTGGAGTTCCCTATCTCATAAAAAATATTGTACCCGGAAAAGTTTTTGAGGCTACGAACGGAGGTCAGTTTTCAGTTGAGAAGGCTGCATTTAACCCTTTTACGTTTCACCTGCGTTTAAATAATGTAGTGTTTAAAACCCCGCAAAATAGCGATTTTGTAGCATTGAAGAAATTTTCATTTAATATCGATCCGCTCGCCTACCTGTGGAAGGGGGCAGTGGTTGTGAATCGTATTTCTTTCGTTGAACCTAAAATTACAATCAAGCGGGATAAAAACGGTGATTTCAACTTCAAATGGCTCACCGAGTTGAGGGACGATAAACCCAAAGAGGATGAAAAAACCGAGCCGATGAGGCTGATGATCAATCATTTTGCCCTTAAAAACGGAAGCCTAAGTTACAGTGACTATACGGATGGGAAAGATTACACCCTCAACGTGGGACCTATCGGATTTAACCTTGATAACATTGATTTGCGAAACCTCTCAAACGAGAACGGGAAGATGCGGTTGTATGCAACGATCAATGAAGGAGGATTTGTCGATTTTAGCGGGAAAATCGATGCGCTTGAGCCGTTTGTGATGGGGGGAAGTGTTGCGTTTAATTCGGGGAAACTTTATACCCCTTGGAGTTATTTTAAAGATAAATTACCCATTGAGGTGGCGGACGGTACGGCAGGATTCGGGTTTGATTACCGCTTTAACAGCAATGATCTCAACAGCACCGAGCTCACCAACCTCTATGTCAAAATGGATAAAGTTCGTATTATCTCCAAGGAGAATCAACATAATCTTTTTGCCCTCTCTTCGCTTCGGTTGGATGGGGCAAAAGTGCAACCCATGAAAAAGATCTTTAACGCCAAGATGCTCACGTTAGAGGGGGTTAATCTATCAGCACATCGTTCGCACGAGGGTAAAATCGATTGGTTGAACTACATAGAGGAGATCCAAAAAGCATTCCCATCAGAGGAGTCTGATGAGAGTAAAACACCGTGGACGTATGGTATTGATGAGATTGCCTTAAATAACAGCGGTATCGGATTTGTCGATGAGGTTCCAAACAAAAAGGTGGCGTTCAATCTAGATCAAATGAGCTTGAACCTAAAAGGGTTTCAGAGCAACCCATCGGTTAAAAATGATCTCACCTTCTCTTCACGCATCAATGAAAAGAGTACCATCGAACTCAAAAGTGAGATTGTCCGTGCACCTCTGAGCAGTAGTGGACGGGTAAATATTACAGGATTGGATCTCTCTACGATTGATCCTTATATCGAACCTAGTACCTATGCGTCACTTCGGAGAGGAAATCTCTCGCTGGAAGCCGATTATGAGTATAAACCGAGCAAAACCGAACTACGCGGGAAAGTGGCATTGGATGATTGGGTCGTTAATGATTCACGTGATGATTCGGTATTGCTTGGATGGACGAAGATTGGCGTTACCCCGTTTGTTTACGTTTACCCTGACAATCGGCTCAAAGTGAATCAACTCGCTATCGATGGATTTTATACCAATCTTCATATTGATGCCAAAAAAGTGTTGAACTATTCGACATTGAGTAAAAAAAGTGGCGCAGAGTCTAACGGTACGAAATTATCGGGAAACCCGTTTGGTCTTGATATTGTGAAACTTCTCCTTCGCGGAAGCAGTGCTACCTTTAGCGATATGTCTCTGCCATTGCCGTTTAAAACGTATGTGCATGATTTGGAGGGCTCCGTTTTGGGGATTTCAACGACCAAAGATGTTACGACGTTTGTGAAACTCCGAGGTGGGGTGGATCAGTACGGTTTGGCGAAGATTGATGGATCACTTAACACCAAAGATCCTAAAAAATTCACCGATTTGAAAGTGGCATTTGATAATTTGGAACTCAAAGGGTACACCCCCTATTCCCTTGAATTCTTGGGGTATAAGATTGTGGGAGGAAAACTCTTTTTGGATCTAGGATACAAGATAAATCAGGGGAAATTAAATGGAGCCAACCGAGTCATAATAAAACAAATCGAGCTTGGTGAAGAAAAAGCGGGCGGATCACCGTGGCCGTTGCGACTGGTTGTCGCGTTGCTCGAAGATAGTGATGGAGTGATCGATATTGATCTCCCAATTGAGGGGGATGTTAATAACCCTGATTTTAAATATGGCAAAGTGGTATGGCAAGTAATAGGAAATCTCTTTACCAAGGCGGTTACTTCACCATTTAGACTTCTAGGGTCAATGATGGGAATTGATAGTGATAAAATCTCTTCCATTGATTTTGAAGCAGGTTCTTCGAATCTTTTACCTCCACAGCTTGAAAAGCTTGATCAAATTACCACGATTCTATCCAAGCGTCCGAAGATGGCATTGAATGTTTATGGCGGATGGGACGAGACGCAGGATACGAATGCCCTTAAACGCCAAAAATTGGTTCAAAGGGCACTCAATAAAAATAAAAATATTAAAATTGACACTACCCAAGCGATGAGCGTAGAATTGCTTGAAGATATGGCGGAAGAATCATTAGATAAAAATGAGCTAAAAGCGCTAAAAATATCATATAAAGAGAAATATCCTGAGGAAGCGGCGTATGTTCGCCATTATTCCGCTGCACTGATCGAAAAGCTAATTCCGCTGCAACCATTGAGTACAGTAGAGCTTCAAACACTGGCGCAGCAACGATCGACTATGATTAGAAACTATTTGATGAAAACAGCTGGATTTGAAAAACGGTTAATTCTCAAAGAGGGTGAACCTCTGAACGCTCAGAAAGAGGATTTGATTTCGACACGTTTGGAGATAGTCGTCCCTTAATATTTTGATATTTTTGTGATTCATCTTATAATGTCGTTTTTATTTGACAGGAGAAACTATGCCGTTTTCACCCGCAAAGCGTAAAGATACCCTAAGCGGTATCTTCTTTGTCGCTATATTTGCCGCAGCTGCGACGATGATTGCCGATTTGTCGGTTGTTAAAAGTCTAGGAATTTCTCCACTAGTCGTGGGGATTGTACTGGGGATATTTTTTGCCAATACTCTTCATAATCGTATACCTTCCGTTTGGGAGGGGGGAATTACTTTTTCGGGTAAAAAGATTCTCCGTTTTGCCATCGTATTTTACGGGTTTCGGATTACATTCCAGCAAATTGCTGAGGTAGGGATGGAGGGATTTATGGTCTCTTTGATCATGCTATCTACCACGTTTATTCTCGGAACTTTTTTGGCGCAAAAGGTTTTTAAGCTCGATCGTGATACGTCGATGTTGACCGCTGCGGGGGCATCGGTATGTGGTGCAGCAGCCGTTTTGGCGACGGAACCGGTGCTTAAAAGCGAAGAGTATAAAACAGCGATTGCTGTATCGATGGTTGTCCTTTTCGGAACGATTTCGATGTTTCTCTATCCTGTGTTGTATGCGGCGATTATTGAGCCTGCAACCGGATTCTTACACATGGCTCCAAGTACGTTTGGGATGTATGTCGGAGGGACAATCCATGAGGTAGCTCAAGTCGTTGCCGTTCCTGCATCGATTCCGGGTGCGAGTGCCGATATGGCAAATACCGCAGTAATTGTTAAGATGACACGGGTTATTATGATCGCTCCGATGTTGATCGTATTGGGGATTTATCTCTCGTACAGCGCAAAGAAAAGCGGAACCGCAGGAGGGGGTGTTAAACTCGTTATCCCATGGTTCGCTGTTTATTTCGTTGGTATGGCAGGGGTGAATTCATTGTTACTCAACTTCACCGATGCTCACGCAACGGAAGCGATAGCAACGACTATTAAATTGGTGATCTCTAATATTAATCTTATCGATACGTTCTTATTGACAATGGCTATGACAGCCCTTGGTATGGGGACGCGCTTTGCAAAATTCAAAGGGCTTGGATTAGCCCCTATTTATGCGGCAGGTTCGATGTTTATTTGGTTGGTCGTAGGCGGATTTGTTATCACTCAATGGGTTGTTGCGACGTTCTAATGCTTTTGAGGTCGAAAATTTCGACCTCAAATTTCCCCTTATCTCTTCCGATAGCTAAGTGCTTCCAGCAAATGAGCTTTCCCTATATCGCGTGAACTTTCTATATCGGCGATTGTTCGTGCTACTTTGAGGACACGGCTTACCGCCCGAAATGATAATCCAAATCTCCCTATCGCCTGATTGATGACCTGTTGCGTTTCTGGATTGAGCAGACAATAGTGTGCAATCTCCGCATCACTCAGCGCTCCGTTAAGGGATTTTTGCCCCCGCTCTTTTTGACGCAAGAACGCTTCTCTTACTTTTTTATGAAGCTGATGGGAAGAGACGCTCGGTTTATCCTCCGCACTTACGGCGTGCATTTGTACATAGAGATCAATCCGATCTAAAAAGGGATCGGAGAGGCGTGATTTATACCGATTAATCTCTAAATCACTGCATCGACAGGCGGTCGTGGTACTGAAAAGATTACCACAAGGGCAGGGATTCATCGCCCCTACAAAGAGAAAATTAGCATCGTAGGTGACTTTGGTATTGACACGAGAGATACGGATGTGACGGTCTTCCAGCGGCTCTCTGAGCGCTTCGAGGACTGTTTTAGAAAAGTGGGGAAGTTCGTCGAAAAAGAGGATCCCCCCATGCGCCAAACCCACTTCACCGATTTGGGCTTTGTGCGTTCCACCT
>NZ_JAFLKV010000094.1 GCF_019163035.1 Sulfuricurvum sp. | reverse complement strand
AAATCCCCCTCTACCCTGATACCGTCTATGACTTCGGAGGATTTGAAAACCCTCACGCAAACGAGATTTTAAGAGAGTCGGATATTATTATCCTGCCGACGACAAACGATCTTAACTCCATTATGAAAAGTTTGATTTTTATTAAAAATTTCAAAGAGAAGACGATCCTCGTATTCGCCAATATGATCGATAACCCCAGTGATGCAGTGATGATCCGAGAAAAGATTCATGAGCATTTTCCAAACCTCGCCTTTACCTATCTACGACGGACGAAACTGCTCAAAAATGCGTTGGAAAGCGGGATGAGTGCCAGTGAATTGTATGAGAGTAACAACCACACCCAACACCTCTATAAACAGGCATTCGGCGAATACTCCAAAATCCTCAACCTATTTACCGGCGAGTCAGAGGGGTTTTAAATCCCCTCTAGTTTTTTCACTTCGAGCCGATCATACAATTCGAGCATATTCAAATAATCGCGGTGCAATGTCGTATTAACCAATAATCCTTCTTTGTTAAGTATCTCTAATGCTTTATCGACCCTTTGAGGGGTATAGAGATCATAGAGCGCTTGTTGATAGTTACAGAGGTCTAATCCCAGCTCTTCGAGGCGTATAAGCTCGATAATGAGATTCCCCATGATATTGCTACCGAATTCCAAATAGCTCACCGCTTCGTCGATATTTCCAGCTGAGAGATGAAGCTGTGCCTTGAGTTCCCCGATAGTAAAATTCTCCTCGAAAATCACCCCGATAAACTTTTCGACATTCAGATGATCTTCGAGAGCTTCGATCTCATCGAGCACCGTTTCGGGATCATATTCGGCAAAGTTTAAAATAATCTCCCGATACATTTTCCCGCGATTACGGTTATTGTAGATCAAATCATCGATCGGATAGACTTCGGAAATCCCGGGGACAATGATCTGGCATGAATAGAAATCCAGATAGTTATAGTCTCGGATATAAAGCTCGCTCCCCATCGATTCAAATATTTCGCTCAAATAGACGAACTCATCCTCGGTACTCTCTCCGCTATAGTTCCACGGAGCAAATTCAAAGCTTTTTTGGGCACTCAAAAACTGGATCCCCATCTTGCCGTTGGAATCGATAAAGTGCGATTCGAGATTGAAACTCTCAGAGACGAGCGACATATCAAACGTCGGCACTTCAAACTCTTGTAAATTCTCCAATCCGCGCCCTTGCATCAGTTCCGTCATCGTCCGCTCCAACGACACTTCGAGGATCGGATGGGCACCGAAAGAGACGAAAAGGGTTGCATTGGCAGGATTGAGAAACGAAATCGCCGTGACGGGGTATTTACCTCCCAGTGACGCATCCAAAACGTTTACGATATATCCTAACTCCCGAAGCTTTGTCAGATCGCTGTAGAGACGCTCAAATTGGACTAAAAACTCATCGCTATACGCTGGCAGAGCATACCCTTTTTTGATAATCTCAATCTTCGCATACCGCTCCAAAATTTCGCTCATCGACTGCACTTGCGCCTCTTGGGCGGTGTTTCCCGTCGCAAGCCCGTTGCTGACATAAAGGTTGCTGAGGATATTGATCGGAAAATAGACCACATCAGCATTACTAAGCTTTTTAAACGGCAAGGCAGTGATTTTATCTTCGGTATCGCTGTTAAAATCGATCAATTCATCCATACTCAATTCGCCATTAGGATCATACAGCTCCATCAATTCAGAGCTCAAATATCCCCCGTCCAAATCAAACTCCACCTCATCGGGATAATACTTCCGATCCGGCAGATGAAAATCGATAAAAAAGTTATTGGTTTGTAGGCGTTCAATATATTCGCCCAAAGCACTCGCTGTAGAAGCCTCAGAGTAGATCCCTTTGCCGTTAGAGTAGATATGTTTCGGCGCTTCTATCGAGGCGAGATTCACCGAGTAGCAATGGCTGAGGGGGTGTTTTTCACTTGAATAGGTGACATCACATCCCATATCGCTCAATATACTTTGCATACGTTTGATGGAGACTTCAACTGGGGCGTTTTTGGAGGCTAAATTCATATTAGTTCGCTTTTGATAAATTGTGACTAAGTATAGCTAAAAGAATGAACTGATCACTAATTTAAACTTTTCTTAAGTATGACATTAGTTTCTCATTAGCCAATAAAATTTAACTACTATAAATTATTATAATGACATATCTTCAATATAGAGGAGTTAAAAATGAAACATGTACTTATGGAATTGCCGTTTGAGCAATCTGCATTAGCACCTTATATTTCTGCCGAAACACTCTCATATCATTACGGTAAACATCACGCCGGATACGTAAATAAACTAAACTCACTTATTGTGGGGAGTGAGTATGAGGAGAAATCGCTTGAGCACATTATTAAATATGCGGATGGCGCTATTTATAATAATGCGGCTCAGATCTATAATCATGATTTTTACTGGAAAGGACTTAAAAATGCGCCAACGGTTCCATCGGTGGAACTTTTAGGTTTACTTGAACGTGATTTTGGATCAATAAAAACATTTGAAGAAACTTTTTTAGCTGCTGCCGCAGGTTTTTTCGGCTCAGGCTGGGTTTGGTTGATTATCACCAATCAAGGCAAACTGGAGATTAAACTGACTTCGAATGCCGATACACCGATACGTCATGGAGACACCCCTCTTTTAACGTGCGATGTGTGGGAACATGCCTATTATATTGATTACCGAAACGGACGGGTAGATTATCTTTCAAACTGGTGGAAACTGATCAATTGGAATTTTGTTTCTACTAATCTTTCCCTTTTTGTGAACGATCCGATTGCAGGCTATAATCAATCCTGCAATGATCTGAATTCAGTCTGCGAATACGTTGATTTTATGCAAAACAATGAGCGGACACCCTCTTAATTTATACGTTGCAAGGAGTGAATTATGTTAGGAAAATTATCTATGTTGGTATTAGCAGGGCTTTTAAGTTCTAGTGCTCTCTACGGTGTCGATTATGATGGCGAAAAGAGCATTATGTTTGAAACCACGTATGAAGTGTGCGTCATCCCACCACAAGTCGATGACGCAATGGCTCAGGGGATCAAGGTTATCGATACGGTAAAAGCAAAAGCACTGTACGATAAAAAAGCTGTCTTTTTTGATGCCCGTGAAAAACGGCACTTTGCAAAAGAGCATATCAAAGGGGCATACCCTGTTTATTTTGATGTATCCAAAGCGGAGTATATTGTACTCCAGCTACCTACAGACAAAAAACAAGAACTCGTTTTTTATTGCTACGGTGAAACGTGTGCCAACTCGTATGAAGCCGCTTTGGCAGTACGAAAGCTCGGCTATCAAAATGTATATTGGTTTTTAAACGGATTCGGCGACTGGAAAGCCGCAGGATATCCGGTCTCTTCGAACAGCAAAACGAAGAGTACTACTCAACAAGCTCGCTAAAATCTTCTTTCCCGACCTTGCACTCAGGACATACCCAATCATCCGGTATATCTTCAAAAGCTGTGCCGGGTTCAATACCGCTATCAGGGTCTCCTACTACCGGATCATAAATGTATCCGCATACATTGCATTCATATTTTTTCATCTTCTACTCCTCTTTTAAATGTATTTATCCATTTCTGCATTAAGCCGCTGAAAATCAACTTCATGCAGATACAGCGGCTTACTTCCTATCTGACTTTCATCCCGAAGCGCATCTTCCAAAACACCTTTTTGCGGACTTTTGTAGATAACCCCTATCGGAAAGGGATGGCTCTCTAGCGATTTTTCAAATGCCTTGACCTTATCCTCAGGGTTATAGTCACTCGGTAATACATACACATTCTCTTTGAACCATTTAAACGTATTGGTTTTGTTAAACGTAACGCACGGCTGAAAAATATCGATCAACACATACCCTTTGTGCTTAATCGCGATTTTCAGCATTGCTTTGCAGTGCTCTTTATTCCCCGAAAAGGTTCGAATCACGAGCGACGCATCGAGCGATATCGCCGTTGCGATAGGATTAAACGGCTCCACGTGGACCCCCTCCGTCTGTACGGGTGTCTTAAACCCCCGCTGTGATGTCGGAGAGGCTTGACCCTTGGTGAGGCCGTAGACCATATTGTTATGGACGATGTTGATGATGTCGGCATTTCGTCGGATGGCACTCATAAAGTGGTTACCCCCCTCCCCGTACATATCGCCGTCCCCCCCCTCGGCAATCACGGTTAGAGAGGGATTAGAAACTTTCACCCCCTGTGCGACGGGGAGTGCTCTACCGTGGAGTCCGTTGAACATATGGACAGACATGTATTGCGGTGTTTTCGCCGCCTGCCCTATCCCCGATACGACAACACATTGAAGCGGGTCAAGCCCCATTTCCTCCAACGCCTCTTTTAAATGCGAAAGAATGGAAAAATTCCCGCATCCGGGACACCATGCGTTATCCTCTACGATTCTATCAAACCGTGTACTCATCGGATCTCCTTTAACAGCAGTGCGATTTTTTCGGAGAGTTCATCGACAAAAAAACTCAGCCCGTCAGATTTCAGGATCTGATCATCTGCGATGATTCCGTGCAGTCGTAAAAGTTTTGCGAACTGCCCTGTAGCGTTATTTTCGATGACAATAATGCGTTTGGCTTTTTGAAGCGGTGCAAGTTGAGATTCGCTAAGAGGGTAAACCCAAGAGAAATGGACGGTTGAGAGCCTCTTATCCGCTATCCTCTCAACCGCCTCTTTAATGATATATTTTGTACTTCCCCATCCGACGACGGCAATCTCTCCATCTGCCTCGACATCAGGGAGAATAGCTTCTTTCTCAATTAACAGACGTTTTTGAAGCCGTTTAGTGTTTTGCTCGTTCCGCACAGACATACTCTCGGTGATCAGCCCCTCCTCGGTATGTTCATCCGAATCGACCAATACCAGCCCCTCGCCGTATCCGGGAATCCCGCGAGGGCTGATCCCCTCTTGGGTGAGAAGGTAGCGTTTGTAGTCCGCGTCGCTCTTAACGATGTGATGAACAGGCGATATAGGATCGATTTCAAACCGCTCGACAGTGAAATAGCTGTCCGCCAAATACTGATCGCTCATAAGTATCACGGGAACCTGATACGCATCGGCGAGTTGAAACGCTTTTCGTGCAAGTTCAAAGCACTCTCTCACATCACCGGGAGCCAATACGATCCTCGGAAATTCACCATGCCCGCTGTAAATGGCGAGTTCTAAATCCCCCTGCTCCGTCCGTGTCGGAAGACCCGTTGCAGGGCCGGGACGTTGCGCCAGATAGACAACCATCGGCGTTTCAGTTATTCCGCTGAGACTGAGTCCCTCACCCATCAGGGCAAATCCGCCGCCGCTCGTCGTCGTGATCGCCCGCCCACCGCCGTACCAAACTCCTAATCCCATCTGAAAGGCGGCGATTTCATCTTCCGCCTGCTCGACACAGATTCCGAAATTTCGACTCTGCTTCGCCAAAAAGGTCAACACCCCCGTCGAAGGGCTCATCGGATAACTGGAGATGAAATTACACCCCCCCGCAATCGCTCCGAACCCAACCCCATCTGTACCGCTTAAAAATAAATCATTCTTTGGGTTCATGGAAGAGTTGGGAGCAATACAGTATCGGCAACTCCCGTTCTCACGTGCCAACTCAGTTCCCATATCTAATGCTTTGAGGTTCACTGCAAGCAACTCATCGGTATAGAACTCCGAAACAATCTCCCTCAGCACCGCACCATCGCACCCGAGCAGTCCGAAGATAAACGCCGCCGCAATCGTATTGGAGACGATGGGATTGCCTATCTCTTTCGCCAAACTCTCCAAATCATAATCATAGAGGACGCAGTCGCACTCGTAATCCCCCTTTTTTGCGACCACAAACGTCTCATTGCTAATCCGTTCTTGAGCATGTAAAAAAGCATTTGTATCAAGAGGTACGAAAATATCGACCTTAAAATCGGGTGCATTAACGGGTTTGTCGGAGATCCGTATCAACGTCGTATTGCTTCCGCCACGAACTCTGGACATAAACTCTTTGGTCGAAAAGGTATAAAATCCCCCTCTCTTGAACCCTTTGGTTAAAAGAGTCTCGATGCTCGCTATCCCCTGCCCCGCACTCCCTCCGATCAATATCGAAACCGAATTTCTCATTCTCTCGCCCTCCAGGTGATTTTTTCGCCGTAATAGCCGACCTGTGGAAGCTCTTCCTCGCTAAATTGTTGCATAGATTCCTGCTTCCATTTGGTTACAGATACTTTAGTCCAACTTAGTAAATATAATAATATAAAATAAAATTAATTATTTATCTTCAAATTCACTCACAACCTGCCGCATTTTTAGAAGTGAATCGGGGTTGAGGGAGATCGAATCAATCCCCTCCTCCACCAAAAATCGGGTGATTTCGGGATAATCAGAGGGTGCCTGACCACAGATACCGATGTATTTGCCCCGCTCTTTGCACGCACGTATCGCCATGGAGAGCATCCGTGTCACCGCCTCGTTACGCTCATCAAACACCGCTGCGACCAAGGTACTGTCCCGATCGACCCCGAGGGTGAGCTGAGTAAGGTCGTTAGAGCCGATACTGTAACCGTCAAATATTTCCAAAAACTGATCGGCGAGAATCACATTGGAGGGGATTTCGCACATCGCGTAGATTTCCAAGCCGTTTTCCCTCTGCACCAATCCTGCTTCGTTCATTACCGCAAGCACTCTACGCCCCTCATCGGGAGTACGGACGAAGGGGAGCATTACTTTGACATTAGTGAGCCCCATATCATCGCGTACCCGTTTCAGCGCTTCACACTCCCACTCAAACGCCTCTCGATACTGCGGAGAGTAATAGCGGCTTGCTCCGCGAAATCCGATCATCGGGTTCTCTTCATCGCTCTCATACGCCGCGCCGCCGACCATGTGTTTGTACTCATTGGATTTAAAATCGGTAGTACGGACAACGACGGGACGGGGATAAAACGCCGCCGCGATCATCCCTACCCCCTCGGCGATCTTATCGATAAAAAATTTCTTCGGATCATCGTACCCCCGCATCGCGACTTTTACCGCTTTGATATCATGTATTTTTTTACCGCGTGAGAGTTCCACCAATGCCATCGGATGGGCTTTGACATAGTTGGTAATAATAAACTCCATCCGGGCCAACCCTACCCCGTCATTGGGAAGTTTTGCCACTTTAAATGCACTTTCGGGATTCCCGACATTCATATAGAGTTTTGTTTTTGTCGGGGTGAGATTTCCCAGATCGATGTGGGTAATTTCATACGGTATCAACCCTTCATAGACCACTCCGATCTCCCCCTCGGCACAGCTCACCGTAACCTCATCCCCCTCATGGAGAAGTTCGGTCGCATTGATCGTCCCGACAATAGCGGGGACACCGATTTCACGTGCGACGATGGCGG